>JAYZXK010000259.1:0-2654 GCA_036141415.1 Pseudomonadota bacterium | reverse complement strand
CCGCCTTTGGCGAGCAGCGTATTGATGAATCCACATTTCAATTATTAAAGAATGCGGTTTCTATTGCGTTGGTCATCTCCGCTATCGTTTATGTCTTTAAGCATACCCGCCTGAAGAAAAAATACGGGCTTGGCTCATCTTTACTTTAAACCACCATGCACAGGCAGATTGCCGTATTACTGCGCACTTTGCCGTAGAAGGAAGAAAGATGAACACTCAACCACTCAGCGTAAAATCGTTAGTTATCACATTTTTATTGTATGTTATTACCACGGTCATTCTGGCCGTGGCGCTATCGGTATTCTGGCAATCCGGTATTGATACCTCAGCCTATACGCAGCAACAATTAGTCGACATGGCTGCGCAGTCAAATCTGTTGACAGTAGGCTCAATGATTATTGGTAGTGCGGTGGCAGTAATTTGTGCCTATTTTATTACCCGACGCACCGGTTCTGACAGCTATAAGCATGCTATGTATTTTGCCGGCGTGCTAATCCTGTATGGCATCTTAGGCATTTTCCTGCATCCCGAGCACTCGGTTATTCAACAAGCTGCCAAACTACTCGCTCCCATGCCTTTATGCTTACTGGGCGCCTGGATTGCATTAGCAAATACGAATAAGAAACACGATAAAATGTCGCACGGAGCGTGCTAAGAAAGATAAATGACGAACAGAAACCTGTTCGTCATTTTAAAAAAGGCTTTAAGGAGCGCCTCTTAAATAGCTATCAATTACTCACAGCGCCAGTCGGTTTCAAAATCGCACTGGCTTTTTTCTTCTTTAGAAACCGGTTTGGTTAGTGTTTTCACTGCTGGTGCGCTTTTAGGTAACAAACCGAATAGTTTCTTGGCGATATCAGTATTATCATACTGGCCGTAAAACTGACTGCTACCGGCGCCGAATGCAAACACTTCCACATCGATTCCCGTATGACCTGTGGTTGTCCACCCTGTATTTGAGCGGATATCAATTAAAGCTTTAATGCCAGCGAATCGCGCTTCAAGGTCGGCCTTCTTTGCCAGTTCAGTCACCTGGCTGGATTCTTCATCGTTTAACTTAAAGCCCAGTGCTTCGCTAACATAAGCTGCCGGCGAATCTGCCTCGGTCATATTCTGGGCAATGGTGGTCGGCGACTGTTTAAGGTTTTGCAGCCATTCAGGCGCCCAGCGATATTCACCGCGCGCACCGATGGTTAATCCACCCGTACTGTGATCGGCAGTAAGGACTACCAGCGTATCCGGGTGCTCTTCCACATAGCTAACCAAATACTCCAGCGCAAGGTTAAGGTCATGCATTTCAGCCATTGCTGCGGCAATATCATTAGAGTGACCAGCCCAGTCTACCTGACTGGCTTCCACCAGCAGAAAGAAGCCCTTATCGTTTTCTAGATGCTTGATCGCGTGCTCAGTAAGATAAGCCAGACGATTTTTGCGTAGATCATCGAGAGCCCAGGGCAGGCCTACTTCGGCAAAGAGTCCCAGCACATTTTCGCCGGCAGGCAGCGTGGCCAGTTTGTTGTAGGTATCCACATAGGCATAGCCTGCATCGATAAATTCGGCGGTAACATTACGGTCTTCGCGCTCAAAATAGCGGGTGCCGCCCCCCAGCATTACATCCGCGACAAACTGACCATTAATACGATCATCAAAGAAGCTGTCTGCCAGTTCATTGTAATTTTGGCGGCTTTCATTATGCGCAACATATGAAGCTGGCGTGGCGTGAACAATTTGCGATGTTACGGCCACACCGGTACGCATTCCTAATTGTTTAGCCCGTTGCAGAATAGACGTCACCGGCTTTTTGTTTATATCAACGCCAATGGCACCGTTATAACTTTTCACACCTGAGGCCAGCGCTGTAGCCGAGGCGGCTGAATCAGTGACAAAACCTGAAACCAGATCAGGATAAGTGCTGGCATTTCCCACGAAAATATCATCCAGCACGACAGTTTCCACCTCTGGCGTGTCGGGGTTGTCCCGAAAATTGCGATAGGCAGTCGTATAGGCTGGCCCCATACCGTCTGCAACGATCATAATGATATTTTTCGGCGTCGCGGGGATTTGTTTCTGGGTAGAAGCGTTATCGGCAGTATTCACGCAAGCCGACAACGCAAATGTTGCGGCCACTGCCGCAAGCAATTTCTGTCGCACGATAGGTTCCTTTTTGTAATCTTAATATATCGCTGTGTATTGGATTGTATCGCTGCTATCTTACATCTGCATGAAAAACCGATAAGATGTTAAAACAACAGGTTAATTAAATTTAACGCAGAGTATACCGACATCCTCGCCAGATGCCCATGCACGCGATTAGGGTTTATAGCAACTCCCGCATGCGTTGCTGAACCACGTCCACCAGCATGTCTGGCTGGAATTTAGAGATAAAGCGATTGCAACCGACTTTTTCGACCATGGCCTGATTAAAACTACCGCTAAGCGAAGTGTTCAGCGCGATAAATAAGTCTGCCATGCGCGGATCGGCGCGGACCTCGGCGGTTAACCGGTAACCATCCATTTCCGGCATCTCGGCATCGGTAAACATCATTAAAATTTCGTTGGTTACGGTTTTACCCAGATCGGCCCATTCCTTCAGTAACCCCAGAGCTTCAGCCCCATTGTGACATTCAAGAATATGCAACCCGAGTTGCTCAAGG
>JAYZXK010000258.1:0-8882 GCA_036141415.1 Pseudomonadota bacterium | reverse complement strand
CAAAGATAGCAATTGGGTTATAAGCAACAACCTCATCGATACTATTTAATAAAACTTCGTCCTGATTGAGGTAGTTTTCACACCCGGATTCAAGATACCAGGCAACTTCGTCCCCTCGCGCCAGAATTTCTGTCTGCAATGGTCGGAAGATAGCGTATGCGTAGGGTAACGTCGCAAATAAAACATATCGCTTTGTCATCGATTTTCTCTTTCATGTTGCTATAACCGGTATAGTTTATCAGTTATTCGATTTGCAAGTGCCTACGGTGTTGGTTAATTTTCTAACGTCATCTATTTTACGTTATTATTGACCCGATACCCTCGATTCTTCTTTTTCGATTACAGAGTGACTTATGCAACAACCAATAACTAGTTTTAAAGGCATTACCCCCACTATTGCTCAGGGCGTTTTCATTGCAGATTCTGCCCGTCTTGTAGGAGAAGTTGAAGTGGGAGTCGATAGTAGTATATGGCATATGGTTGCCGGCCGCGGTGATGTAAACTTTATAAAGATAGGGGCACGCAGCAATATACAGGATGGCACAATCTTACATGTTACTCGCAAATCTGCTGGTAATCCGGATGGGCATCCCCTCGTTATCGGCGATGATGTGACTGTTGGTCATAAGTGTATGTTGCATGGTTGCACCCTGGGCAACCGTATTCTGGTGGGAATGGGCGCCATTGTTATGGACGGTGCCATCGTAGAAGATGATGTGTTTATTGGCGCCGGTACCTTGGTGCCGCCGAATAAGCGTCTGGAAAGTGGTTATCTGTATGTTGGTAATCCTATGGTACAGAAGCGGCCGTTAAAGGAAGCAGAAATGGCATTCTTAAAACAGTCTGCTATTAACTATGTTGAGCTAAAAGACGACTACCTTGCTGAAGGTGCGTAATCCCTACCGGTTACGCAGGTATTCAATTACACTGGCCGTTGATGGCTGTTTGCCGGTCCAGATATGAAATGCCGCTGCGGCTTGCTCTACCAGCATACCCAGACCATCCAGTTGCTGCGCGGCCCCCAGTTGCGCGGCATGAGCCATAAATACCGTTGCCCCCTTATCCTTTGAGTACACCATATCGTAAGCAAGCTTACAGTCCGCCAGCACCTCATCAGGTACATCGGGCAGCGCGCCGGATAAACTGGCAGAAGTAGAGTTAATCACCACATCGTAATCTGCCAACAGCTGTTCAGGGGTAACTGCTGTTACCTTGGGATTGTTGGCATCTTCGGCAATGGCCTGAGCTTTTGCCACGGTTCGATTAAGCACGTGCAGGTTTTCAACGCCGGCATTTAACAGCGGGTGTACCACACCACGGGCAGCCCCCCCCGCGCCTAACAACAACACTTTGGTGCCTTGCAGATTTAAGCCGTTATTGGTGAGATCTGCTACCAGACCAATACCATCTGTATTGAAAGCACACAGCTCCCCCGCTTCATTAAGCATCAGCGTATTCGCCGCCCTGGCCATGACTACCGCTACATCTTTATGTTTTGCCATGGCGCAGGCTCTTTCTTTGAAAGGTACGGTAACGTTGCAACCTAGCGCTTGTGGTGTGGCCAAAAAGTTGTCGATGGAGACTTCAAAGCCATCCAATGGAGCCTCTATTTTCTCATAGCTGATATCCTCAGCACAGGATTTAGCAAACATTTGATGAATGGTTGGTGATAAACTCTGAGCAATCGGATTTCCAAAGACGGCAAACTTTTTCATGGGATTATTATCGAAACTGAGTATGGGAAAGAAAACTTCAGACAACAATACTGGTGTTACTACCCCCTATCAAGCAATAGGTGGAGAAAATACTGTCCGGCAAATGGCGAACCGGTTTTATGACACCATGGAAAGTGATCCTGTAGCGGCGGAGCTTTTAGCCATTCACCCACAACCTCTGGATCGTATCCGCCATGTCTTCTTCCTTTACCTTACCATGTGGCTGGGTGGTCCTAACCAATACGAACAGGAACGTGGCCATCCCCGGTTAAGGGCCAGGCACCTGCCTTATACCGTTACGCCAAAACTTAAAGCCCAATGGATGTACTGTATGCGCAAGGCCATGTATGAGTGCGTTAACGATATGAATATAGCCGATCAGTTGCTAAAGGCATTGGATCAACTTGCCGATCATATGGTTAATCGTGAAGACGAAGCCGTATAAATAAAAAAGGCCCTTCAATGAAGGGCCAACAGGCAGTGCAAAAACACAAGGTGAAACTGATAAAACTATTTTTTAGAACTTGTAACCGGCAGAGATGGTGAATACGTAAGGGTCAATATCCACGTCTACACTGCCTTTTACGTCGGCAACAGTAAATTCTGCAGTGGTGTCGATTTTGATATAACGGGCAGAAGCATTGATTGACCAGTTGTCATCAACCTGGAAATCAAAGCCAACCTGAGCGGCTAAACCAAAAGAGTTGTCCAGATCCAGATCCGTAAAGGTTTGGTCTTCGCGGGCACCGGTAAATTCTTCGTCGAAGAAAATGGTGTAGTTAACACCCACGCCAAGGTAAGGCGTAAAGGCGCTGTTAGTATCAAAGAAGTATACCGCGCTAACTGTAGGTGGCAGGTGAGTAACTTCGGCCAGTTTGCCGTCGCCTAAACCCAGACCATTGTCTGCAGTATCGATAAGGGTGACGTCATGAGTAAATGGTGTGGCAGCCAATACTTCAAGGCCCCAGTTAGAATCCAGCATGTAAACCAGGTTCAGGCCAAGCTGTGTATTAGAATCGACCTCTACGCCCATTCCTACGTTGCCACCCAGGGCGTCTACATTAACGTTGCTTGAATCGTCGTTTGGTGAAACAGAAGTTAAACCTGCACGAACAATGATATCGCCGGCTTCATAGGCAAATGCTGAAGGCGCAGAGACTAGTGCGGCTAGAACTAGTGTAGCTAATGCTGATTTTTTCATTGTGTATTTTCTCATTCGTTTAAGTTGATGGAGGCTAATGTACGCCTCCTGCCAAATAAAAATTTGATCTAAAACAAGTTTGAAAATACGTTTAAAAATCTGCGAATTAAGGTTGATCTACGTCAAAAGATACCGGCACAAAGGCTCGCTTTTACCATTGATGAGGAGTAAGCCAGTCCTGCAATTTGGCTTCCGGTGATCCTGCAGGCGCGGCGAAGCCATATTCCCAGCGCGCCAGCGGCGGCATAGACATCAGGATAGACTCGGTACGTCCGCCGGTTTGTAAACCAAACAAGGTGCCGCGGTCATATACCAGGTTAAATTCTACATAACGTCCGCGCCGGTAAAGCTGAAACTGGCGCTCACGCTCACCGTAAGTATTGTTCTTACGTTTTTCAATAATAGGCACATAGGCATCCAGATACCCATTGCCCACGGCCTGAATGTAAGCAAAGCACTGCTCAAAATCCCACTGGTTGAGGTCATCAAAGAACAGCCCGCCAACCCCACGGGTTTCGTTGCGATGTTTCAGATAGAAATACTCATCACACCACGCCTTGTGCTCGGCATATACCGTTTCGCCGAATGGCTTACAAATTTTCTTCGCCGTGTTATGCCAGTGCTGCACATCTTCTTTAAAGGGGTAAAACGGGGTTAAGTCGAAACCACCACCAAACCACCAGATTGGTGTCTCTCCCTCTTTCTCGGCGATAAAGAAACGCACATTGGCGTGCGAGGTAGGAATATAAGGATTATGCGGGTGGATCACTAATGACACGCCCATGGCCTGAAAACTACGCCCAGCCAGTTCCGGACGCGAAGCCGTTGCTGAGGCAGGCATTTGGGTGCCATGCACGTGAGAAAAGTTTACCCCACCCTGCTCTATTACCGCGCCATTTTTAATCACCCGAGAGCGACCACCGCCCCCCTCTTGCCGTTCCCAGGCATCTTCTACAAAGTGGCCCTTGCCATCGGCCAGTTCCAGGGTGTGACAGATATTGTCCTGCAAAGCCAGCAAAAACGCTTTAACCGACTCAATCGCCTGAGGCGTATCCTTTAGGGGGGTAATACTCATGTTTAATTCCGAATGGTGGTACCGGTTAAGGCATCTTTAATAGTTGAGGGTTGAGCGGCTCCGCCCACCGAACCTTTTACATAGTGAACACTGTTAGCAAAATAACTGCGGGCTTCTTCTGTGGTTCTGGCCGGTTCCTGCCCGGTAAGGTTAGCGCTGGTCGACACAATAGGACGGCCGAGCTTATTACACAGCTCCCGTGCCTCCTCGTGAGCGGTAACCCTGACGGCAATGGCATTGTGCTCGCCGGTCAGCCATTTTGGTGCCGTAGCAGATTTAGGCAATAACCAGGTTACCGGACCCGGCCAACAGGAAAAAATACTGAATCGTTTATCCTGGGGGATGGCCTTATCATCTACATAAGGTAGCAGTTGGGAATAGTTAGCAGCGAGCAGAATAAGGCCTTTTTCTACCGGGCGCTGTTTTAGCGCCAGTAGCGACATAACAGCTGCCTCGTTATCGGGATCACAACCAATGCCCATCACCGCTTCTGTGGGATACACCATGAGTTGGCCGCTTTCAAACGCTGCTACATCAGCATCCTGATGAACTGATTCAACGCTCATTTGTTACCTCTTATTCTGCTTCTTGTTCGCTTTCGCTTTGCGCTTCTTTATAGCCACATAATGGCTGCGGGCACACTAAACGGCCCTTCTTTTCAACCAGTATAGCCCATCCGCAATCCGGACAGGACTTCTCAACCGGCGCGAAATTTACCACATAACGGCAGTCAGGATAACGATTACAGGCAAAAAAGCGTTTACCGTATTTATTGGTGCGATCGAGCAGATGTCCTTTATGGCATTTAGGACAAGTAACAGAGGTATCGGTTTGCGGTTTGGCATTTTCAATATGCTGACAGGCCGGAAAGTTTGTACAGCCGATAAACATACCGTAACGGCCTTTTTTGATAGCCATAGACGAGCCACATTCAGGGCAATGGCTGTCTTCTATCACTTTTAATGTAGTGGTTTGATTGTCGTGTAAAGGCTTGGCGTAGTGGCAATCAGGATAGCCACTACAACCGATAAACGGGCCTGATTTACTGTTTCTGATGCGCAGCTCTTTCCCACAGTCCGGGCAAGGCCCGTACTGATGTTCTAAAGCGTGCTCATGCGCTTCGAACAGTGAATGATCAATCTTCGACACAGCCCTACACTTCGTAATCTATAAGATTAGTGCAGTATACCGTCATGCTCTTCGAATAACAGATCTTCCATCTGCGCGTAGGCATTTTCTTTGCCCGGCACATTGAACAATACCATCAGGACCACCCACTTAAGGTCTTCTAAACAGAATTCCGGCGAGTCTATCTCCATGACTCTGTCGATGACCATTTCCCGTGTGGAAGCATCCAGTACGCCAACCTGCTCAAGGAACAATAAGAAACCCTGACATTCAACATCCAGGCGCATTTGTTCCTGCTGCGTATAAATACGGCTCAGGCTGCTGGAGATGCCTTTACAGAAGTAGGGGTTAATATCAGTTTCTTGCAGCGCGGCGAGTTTTTCCAACCAGGCGAGCGCTTTGTATATCTCATCGTGATGAAATCCTGCGCGGACCAGCTCTTCGGTTAGTTCATCCTGATCGACGCGAATTTCGGTTTCACTATGGATGAAGTTTTCGAAGAGATACATGAGGATATCGAACATAGCATTTTCCCCCTCAATTTGAAGTAACCACTAAAAGGTGATTACCTAACCTCGCAAACTCTATTGTAGTGGTCTGGTCTTTTTTCAAGTCTCAAGACCAGTTTTGCGTACGGTGTCGATGCAAAAAAACAAAGCATCTAAGTTCAACTTATCTAAAAATACGGATAATGCCAAGCTTTGGGTCGACTTTTTTTCGATTAAGTGAAGCATTACCCTGCAAGCGGTTGACTCTCATACAAAATAAGGCTTGCCGCTAACTAGCCCGAAAGCTGAGACCTTAACTACCAACAGGCCCCATAGCTCGGGTATAACCACCGGGCACTGCCACTATCCGGCCCTGAAGCTCAAGTTCCACCAGCCTGGGCATTAAGCGATTAACTGACAGACCGGTTTTCTCAACCAGATAGTCTATAGTTATCGGCTCACCGGTAAATTCTTTTAGTAATGGCTCATCGCCGTCATCTTGCTGATGCTTGTCACCTGCCTCCCCTGAGTCTTTCACCACCCAACCCAACTCCTCACAAATATCGCCGCTGCAGGTTACCAGCCTGGCGCCTTGCTGGATAAGATAATGCGGTCCCTCACTAAGTGGATTATTAATGTTACCCGGCGTAGCAAACACATCGATGCCCATGTCTGCTGCCAGATTAGCGGTAATCATTGAGCCACTTTTTATGCGGGCCTCAATTAACAGTACCCCGCTCGACAGTGCGGCGATTAAGCGGTTACGCCGCGGAAAATGGTATGGCTTAACCGTTTCCGAGGGTGGAAACTCCGACACGATGCAGCCACCGAATTCAATTACGTTTGACGCCAGAGCCTGATGGCTGCGCGGGTATATCCTGCCTAATCCACCGCCGAGAATGGCTACTGTATTTCCGCAAGTAGGGTAAGCCCCCTGATGTGCCGCGCCATCAATACCAAGCGCCAGGCCGCTGGTAATCGTTATGCCTGCGTCGCCCAGTTCTTTTGCTAAACGGCGCGCGGTATTTAAACCGTTAATGGTTGCCTTACGGCTTCCCACAATGGCCAGTTGCGGCGCTTTCAGTCGATCCACACGACCGCAGCAAAAGAGTACCAGAGGAGGAGAATCAAGCTGCTTTAAGCGCTCGGGGTAAGCTGCATCACTAATGGCGATAATCTGATTGAGCGGGTGTTGGCAAAGCCATTGTTCAATTGATTCAACCTCATCGCCGGGATTATTGATATGGGCAATTTCATCAGGCTTCAGGCCACACTGACTGAGTTCTGCAGTTGGCAAACTGAATAGTTGCTCAATGGTTAACCCGAAATGGTCCAGTAGAGCCAGCCAGAATGCAGGCGACCGCTTTTTAATTAAGCTCAGGCGCAGCCAGTGCTGACTGAATGCTGATTGTTGGTTTTGCATGAACACTCCCGTTCTCAGTACTGAGACGGGAGTGTCAGTACCGGTTATGGCTGGGCGACAATATTACCGGTTCGAACCATGTCACTGGCCCGGGTAATAATGCCGTAGCTGGCATTAGTGAACGTACTGAAGATAATCAGCTCACCCACTTTTAAAGCGGGCTGATGAACCGTACTGCCATCATCGAAAACACTAACAACCACTTTGCTTTCGGTTGAGTACTTCGGTTCTTCGCCGTCGATGATCAGCGGCCCCTGCTGATAAATCCCCATTACGGTTCCCGGCTCAATCTCTTCTTCACCCAGATCTACAATGACCACATCATATTTACCCAGTAATTGGTATTGGTGCAGGTTACCTACGATGAACGCACGCTGAGACTCATCCGCGGGTTGCAATGCCATGTCGCCACCGGTTTTCGGCTTACCGTAAAGTAGCTTGTCACCGCGTTTGGCTTCTGAGTTCGACCCGTCAATTTTCACCAGCCACTCGCCTTCGGCGCGATCTTCCACCATGCTCGCGTCAGCGATATGGTGAACTTGGACACCCAGCTCGTTGCCATCAAGGTCTTCAATTGTAGATTGCTTGCGGATCACGCGATACTGATCTCTGGCACGGCCGCTGCGACGACTCATTACCAGATCTTCGTTGACGAAGCGCATTGATGCGTTTTTATTACCCAGTAAATGCGGCAGGATTTCGTACTTACCGGATTCGATGATTTCATGATGCTGAATGTAAGGTTCGATAACCGACCAGGGTAACAGGTTAATCGGCTCGCCCTGCTTTACCATGCGATCGGCATTGGGTGACAGGGTGACCTGCGCTTTTTGCCTGACGACGTCGAGAACCGGTTCACCGTCGATGATGCGCAGAATGAGCACGTCTCCGGGATAAATAAGATGTGGGTTCATAATTTGCGTATTGTTGCGCCACAGTTCCGGCCACAACCACGGCTTATCCAAAAAGATACCGGCGATATCCCACAGTGTATCGTTCTTTTTAACTGTATAACGGGTTGGCGCATCGGGTTTAACCTCTAGCGCCAGCGCGCAGCCTGCGCTGACCCACAGCATGAGTCCAGCTAGTATGGCCGCCCATCTTTTTGCAACTTTTAACATTATATCCCCTCGCCAGTAACGTCTAACAGCCAACCCAATGCTTGTATTATTAGATCACAATCCCCAATAATTCAGTATAGAAGCGATTAATACTGCATGAAACCGTGCTTTAAGCTAGAATACTGCCTGTTACGGCAGGATAAATAGCATCATCGGCCTTAGCGTATAATTCTTAATACAGAAAGAGTGTAAATATCGACAGATGGCAATATTAGACGTATTACAATTCCCCGACGAGCGCCTTCGTACAGTGGCTAAGCCCATTGATGAAGTCAACAGCGAAATTAAACAACTCGTCGCCGACATGTTTGAAACCATGCGTGAAGAAAAAGGCATTGGCCTGGCTGCAACGCAGGTTAACAGGCATGTGCGCCTGGTAGTCATGGACGTCTCCGAAGAGCAAAACGAGCCGCGGGTGTTTATCAACCCCGAAATCGTTAATAAAGAAGGCTCTACCATCAGTGAAGAAGGCTGTTTGTCGGTACCGGGTAACTACGCCAAGGTAGACCGTGCCGAAAAAGTCACGGTAAAAGCCCTCGACGGCGAAGGCGAACCCTACGAACTGGAAGCTGATGGGCTGCTGGCGATTTGTATTCAACACGAACTGGATCATCTGGATGGTAAGTTATTTGTAGATTACTTATCGCCCCTTAAGCGCCAGCGTATTCGCAAGAAACTCGAGAAAGAAGCCCGTCTGGCCGCTAAAGCCTGAGAGAAAGCCCTGTGACCAA
>JAYZXK010000257.1:0-3708 GCA_036141415.1 Pseudomonadota bacterium | reverse complement strand
CCTATTGTTTATTACCCTCTGCACCTCACAGCCCAACTATTAAACATTTTACTTTCCATTGCTACTTGGGTAGCCTGCGCTGCGTTCTTTATCAATGATTCATAGGGATATAAATGAAACGTATTCTCGCACTGAGTGCTGTTTTTACTTCTTTAACTGCAAGTGTCGAAGCGCTAAATGCGCCGCAAAAACTGGACTTTTATGTTGGGGCCGACGCCCAGGCTACGAGTGTTTCGCTAAACCCCGTTAACGCCGACGGGCGATTTGCTACAATGGGTTTGCGCGCTGGAGTTTATCTTTTTAAAGGTGTTGCTATTGAAGCGCAAACGTCGACGTCAGTATCGGACGATACTATAGCCAGTATCAACACCGAGATGGATTCTTCTCACGCCGTGCTTATTCGCCTTCAGACACCCAGACAACAAGGTTTTCTTTTTGATCTCGGCCTGGGTTATGCTTCAACAAATTTAACTCTTGTCGACCCGGAAACACAAACACACGAAGAGTTAACCGAAGATGGGTTTGCCTGGTCAGCCCGAGTAGATTATGCCCTCACTTCTCACTGGCGAGTAGCTTTTGACTACACGGCAAGAAATAACAGTAACACTACCGACATCGACAGCTACGGATTAGGTGTTAGCTACACTTTTTAACCAGCCGCTTGATCCCCAAAAATGCAACGACTATTCTCACTCCGGTTATTACCGGGGTGATTTATGGATCCTAACTGTAAGAAAGCACCTACTCTGCCTTATACTTCCCGCCTTTTATAAAATTCTGAACCTCTTCACAGTCTGACCGTACAAGCTTAAGGACAACCATCCAGACCACAAGGACTTATGCATAACCGAACAACGCCAGTCAGCGTGAAGCAATACTGCTGCGCCGTGGCCACCACCAGTGAAGAAATTCACGAATGTGAGAGTTTTCTTGTAACCCGGCGTAAACGCGGGCGAGGGTTTCAGTATTTGCTGACTGATAACGAAAAAGTTACCGAACAAACGTTGCTCAAGCGCTTCAGAGGTTTGGTCATTCCCCCTATGTGGCAGGATGTTCGCATTAGCTTGTGTGAACTGTCTAAGGTGCAGGCTTTTGGTTACGACCAGCGTCAGCGCAAGCAATATATTTATCATCAGCAGTGGGAAGCTCAGCAGCAGGCTGAAAAGTTCGCCCGTCTGAAACAGTTTGCCCGGGTACTGCCGCAGATCCGCCAGACCTATGTGCAACACTTAAATCACGAAAAGTGGGATTTACAGCGCTCCTGCGCACTGGCAGTTATGCTGCTCGACAGAACCGGCATTCGCATTGGCAATCGCGCCTATCAGCAGGAAAATGGTACGGTTGGCCTGACAACGCTCCGGCGCAAACATATGGAACAGGAAGGCGAGGAACTTGCCTTTCACTTTACCGGCAAGCATGGCAAAACGCGGCATATCGATATTAGCGACCCTACCGCCTCACAGCTGATTTGTGATAGCGCAGCCCGTCCCGGCTATCCGGTTTTACGTTACAAGCAAGGCGGGCAATGGAAGGATTTGCTCAGTGACGACGTCAATGAGTACCTTCACTCACTCACCGAAATAGCTGTCTCTGCCAAGGACTTTCGTACCTGGACGGGCACTAGGCTGGCGGTACAACAAGCCCATGAAGCTGCAGCGCTGGTTGCTGAACACCCGCGCCGAAAGTTTAATGCTACGCTGGTAAAACTGGTGGCAGAAACACTGGGGAATACCCCGGCGGTGTGTGAGAAATACTATATCCACCCCAAAGTACTCACCGCCCTGACCGAGCGTTTTGAGAGAAAAAGCTCCCTGCCCAATTTTGACGAAGATAGCGACTGGCTGTCATCCGATCATTCTGATTGCGAACAAGCCACACTAAAACTGCTGTAAAAGGCACTTATCGCTAAACCTGAGCCACAGTGCTTTTTATCCCTGATTTTCGACAACTGAACGCTTTATGTACGTTTCATCGTCACCGGTTATTTGCCGGATTAATCACTCCTGAAACCGCAAAAACTGGTGCACCAGCTGCACTTTTTCAATTTTTTGTTCACGCCCCGTTTATCTCTTAAACCATTCAGATCACCCAACTACCTGATTTACGCCTTTAAATCGCCCTATTGCATCAACCTCAAATACCCTTTAATGTGGATACTCCGTATACTTTATATATTGAAGACAGAGTGACCTGACCTATGAAATCTGATATCCAAAACATGCCACCAGTGGATTCCTCACGCCGTAAATGGTTAAAAGCAGTTGGACTTGGAGCCGGTGCAACAGCCCTGGCCGCCTGCGTAGATTCCGGGGTTAAAGAACTCAACGCAGCGGGCATGAAGACTGAACACTTTCCGTCTGCCACGCCCAATCTGAATGATGGATTAATCAGATTATCGTCGAACGAAAATGCCTTTGGCCCGTCTGCCAAAGCGGTAGAAGCCATGCAGGGCGAACTTTATAACCTGTGCCGCTATGCCGATCCCACCACGTCAGTACTAAAAGAAAAAATTGCCAAACAAGAAGGCGTTTCGGTGGATCAAATTGTAGTGACTAATGGCTCATCCCCAATCCTGTTTGGCTATGCCGACTGGATCACACAAAATGGCGGCAAGCTGGTTACCTCAATGGCCACCTACGAAGGCGTGCCTCGTGGCGCGGAATTTATGGGTGCCGATGTGACTTACGTACCACTGGATGCCAACATGGATTTCGACCTGGACGCTATTGAAGCGGCTGTTACCGAAGATACCACTGCGGTCTATATCTGTAACCCGAATAACCCAACAGGCCGCGAGCTGGATCCTGCCAAACTGAACGCATTTGCCAAACGCGTATCGCAAAAGACTCAGGTATTCATTGATGAAGCCTATATCGAAATGTCTGCGGGATACCCTGGAAACGTGCAGTCGAGCTTGGCTGCTGAAGGTTACAATGTGGTTATTTGCCGCACCTTCTCAAAGATTCACGCGATGGCGGGTCAACGTCTTGGCTACGCCATTATGCCTGCCGAACAGGCTCAGGTTATCGGCCGTAAACTGCGTATGGGTGGGGTTAACTACCTTGGTCTGGTTGCCGGTATGGCAAGCATGGACGACCACGAAAACCTTAACACCATGCGTGAGCGCGTAGCGACCGAGCGCGCCAAGCTAACTGCCGTAGCAGAAGAGTTAGGCCGCCCTTACGCAAAAAATCCACAGGGTAACTTTATCTACGTGGATACCGGCATGCCACACGATCAATTTGCCGCCAAAATGCGCGAGCAAGGGGTCAAAGTGGTAGGCAGAACCTGGCCTGGTTATGACTCGTGGTCACGCATCAGCGTGGGTACTCCCGATGAAACTGATGCCTGTGTAAGCGCCCTGAAAACTGTTTTAGCTTAATCTTCAGGCTATACCGGCTCTGTTCCTCCAGGTCAGAGTCGGTATCACCTACCCCCTGTTACTCCCGGCCCCTCTTAAAATATGCTTTAATTAGCCTTATTATTTCCCTTCAGGGAGAATTGCATGGCTATACAAGGCAGTTGTTTATGTACAGCGGTAACCTTTACGGTAGCCGACAATTTTGACCACTTTTTTATCTGCCACTGCCAGCATTGCCAGAAAGATAGCGGCTCTGCATTTGCTGCAAATTTGTTTATCAACGCAGACGCTGTTACCTGGCTCACGGGTAAAGAATATATTCGTCATTTCCAGCTTCCTTCAACCCG
>JAYZXK010000256.1:0-10250 GCA_036141415.1 Pseudomonadota bacterium | reverse complement strand
TGTTAAGGGCTTATAATTTAATCAATGGAAATTGGCCCTCTGGTTAGGTCAGCCCTGAATGGACATCGATATGAGCAATAACTCATCAACGACAATATTGGATTCATCTGTTTTTTCAGTCATTATTACCGGTCTGATTCTGTTTTCAGTGGTCACTTTTTCAATGGAAACACTACCTGATTTAAGTGCCCGACAGCGCCAATGGCTTCGTTATGCTGAATACGTCATAGTGAGTCTGTTTACCCTTGAATATATAATCAGAATCTATCTGGCGCGTGATCAATTAAAGTTTATTTTCAGCTTTTACGGGGTAGTCGATCTGGTTGCTATTTTGCCATTCTTCCTGGCGTTTACTGTTGATCTCACAACCTTGCGATTACTCAGATTGTTAAGGCTTGCAAGGCTAATTAAACTGGCAAGATACAACACGGCATTTCATCGCTTTACCCGCGCTTTGTATATGGCTAAAGAAGAATTAGTCATCTTTACTCTGGCTAGCTTTGTGTTGTTATACCTCTCTGCGGTGGGTATTTATCATTTCGAACATGCGGCACAGCCTGATGTGTTTCGCTCGATCTTCGACAGCTTGTGGTGGTCTGTTGCCACCCTGACAACAGTAGGTTATGGCGATATCTATCCCATAACGCTTGGCGGCAAGCTGTTTACTTTTTGTGTACTCATGATTGGTTTGGGATTAATTGCCGTACCCACGGGAATAGTTGCGTCTGCGCTCTCTGCGGTTAGACACCAACACAGAGAATCCGAATAAATCAACATTAAGAGTATCGAAAAATAACTAAGGTTGATGGTTTACAGCCAGGGAAAAGATGACACAGTATAATTAATAGTATTGATTACTTAAGTCGTTAAGGATTGTTTCTGGTGGTCTGATTCTGTATTGCTTGTGGAGTTGTTTAATTAACTCGTGGTGTGAACTAAGGAAGGCGTTAAATTCAGCCAGCAAGTGAGTATGGTTGATTGTCGCTAACATAAAGGCAACACCATCATGGGGTAATTTAGGGTCCAGTGTGAATTCGCCGAGTCCAGGCTGCTGAGCAGCAATATGCTGAGTAACATGGTATTCAAGATTGGCAGCATCCGCTCTGTCCATGGCGATGAGTTCCAGTGCATTGAGCGTATCATTTACCCGGATAAGATGGGTAAGATGTTTATCTACCCTGTCTTGCCAGTTAACCGGCGTAAAGCCCAAGGGCATCGCGAGGCGACGAATATTGTCAATTCCACCACCCACCTTTTGGGGGCGCATGATGGTGCCGCCTAATGCGCGTGTGACCGGGCGACTAAAGGTTTTGAGCGTATTACTGATAATCGGGTTATACCATTTGGGATTATCCGGGTAGATAAAATCGACACTACCCTTGGCCAGTTCTTTTTGTAGTCTGAGTACAGGCATAGAGATATAAACAAACTCGTGTTTGGTCGTGGCTCTAAAAGCCTCAAAAATTGCCCAGGCCAGGCCTTTGTCATCTTTTGATGTGAAATCATAATGAGGATAATAATGAAAATTCTGCGTACCGATAACAATGGTGTCGGCGCGGCTATCGCTTCCTGCGATGAGCAAAAATACTATTGCAAGGCGGCTTACTACAGAAGCTATCCCCTTAAAGTTGTGCATAACATAGCGTGATTTGATACATCCATACTACTAGACTACGGCAAAGATTGGCTATTTTATAGACGTTTTTTTCAATATATACGCATTTTCTAATGAGAGTAGCAACTAATCCTTAATGAAAGTCCCTGGAATGCATCAGCAACTGATCAAATTTGTCACTGTGATCGATAAGTTTACCGGCAATGATATGGGTTACGCCTTCTTCTGAACGCTCCAGTATTCCTCTTACCTCAAGGATCTTACTGCTAATAAAAGCTTTTTTCTGCAACCGTGCCGTACTCTGCCACACTATCACGTTCAGATTACCGGTATGATCCTCAAGCGTCATAAAGGTTACTCCACCGGCAGTCCCCGGCGCTTGTCGGCCCACTACGCAACCAACAACTCGTATAGGGGATTTATGTGCTTTGGTTAATACCTCATTTGCCAGTGTCAGATGATGAATAGGGTGTTGCTCTAAAAGCAGTTTGACAGGATGTTGTGACAAAGACAGATTAAGCGACGCGTAATCTTCGATAAGATCTTCAACTGCAGTAGGCGCCGTCATCTGCGAGGTACTCTCAATCTGATCTTTCAATAAAGGTAGCGTCATTTGCGAGTCCATCAGTTGCCAGCGCGTGTTAAACCGGTCTTTCGCCAGAGCTGTTAAGGCGTTAGCGCTGGCCAGTGCTGCCAGCTCATTACGACTAAGGCCAAGGGATTTAATCTCAGTCAGGCTGGTAAAGCCGTTTTCCGGGCGTTGTGATATCAGTGTATTCATGGCTTTGTCTGATAAGCCGTTCACTTGTCTCAAGCCCAGTCTGAAGTGATGATTATCAATAACAGTGTGATCAATATTGCTTTTGTTGATATCAACCGGCAATGCATAAACCTGATGTCGGGCAGCATCCTGAACAAGTTGCGCCGGTGAGTAAAAGCCCATTGGCCAGCTGTTAAGCAAACCAACATAAAACTCCACCGGGTAATAATACTTAAGCCAGGCTGAGGCGTAAGCCAGTACTGCAAACGAAGCAGAATGAGATTCAGGAAAACCGTATTCGCCAAAGCCACAAATTTGTTCAAAGAGTTGCTCGGCAAATTGCGGCTTGTAGCCTCTCTGTGTCATGCCGTCGATCAGTTTGCTTCTGAACTGGCGTAGCTTGCCGTTTTTCTTCCAACTGGCCATGGCTCTTCTTAGCTGATCGGCTTCGCCGCCGGTAAACCCTGCAGCAACCATGGCTAACTGGATGACCTGCTCCTGGAAAATAGGCACTCCCATGGTTCGGCTCAGTACCGACTTCACTTCATCAGAAGGGTAGCTGACTGGCTCTTTACCGTGTCTTCTTAATAAATAAGGGTGCACCATGTCACCCTGGATCGGGCCGGGCCGGACAATCGCTATTTGCACTACCAGATCATAATAAGAACCGGGTTTTAATCGGGGCAACATGGTCATTTGCGCACGCTATTCAATCTGAAAAACACCCACGGTATCGGCCTTGCAAATGGCATTAAACACCTGCTTATCATTGCCATGGGCAGAGATAAAAGGAATAGAGATATCCTGTTGATAACGCTCACTGATCAATGAAAAAGTTTTACGTATAGCGGTGAGCATCCCCAGCGCCAGCACATCCACTTTTAACAGCCCCAAAGACTCCAGGTCGTCCTTATCCCACTGGATCACACTGCGTTCTGCCATGGCGGCATTTTCAACCGGTACCAGCTCGTATAGCGGACCCGCAGAAATGACAAAGTCGCCTACATGCTGAGACAAATGCCGGGGAAAGCCAATGATATCTTCCGTTAAGTTAATTAGCTGCTTAACGGTACGGCCGTCCTGATCGATGCCCAATTCCTGTAACTGGCTTTGCCAGCCAAGGGTTCGATCACGAAGGTTAAATTGTTTAAGCCAATAACCAAGTAGCGATTCGGGCAGCCCTAATGCCTTGCCGACTTCCCGAAACGCACTTTTAAATCGGAAGGTCGAAACACTGGCTGCCAGCGCGGTACGCTCACGGCCATACTTGGCGTATATATACTGGATAACTTCTTCACGGCGTTCATGCTCAAAATCCACATCAATATCCGGCGGCTCGTTACGCTCTTTGGAAATAAAGCGCTCAAACAGCACGTTTATCTGGCGCGGATCCACGGCGGTAATTTCAAGGCAATAACACACTATAGAGTTTGCTGCAGAGCCCCGGCCCTGATACAAAATGCCCTGTTTTTTGGCAAATTGTACAATGTCGTAAATGGTCAGAAAGAAGTATTCAAATTGCTCTGAATGGATCAGTGCCAGCTCTTTTTCGATGGTCTCTCTGATAGCCTCAGGAACACCTTGTTTAAATCGTTTTGTAATACCCGTTTCAACGCAGTGCCGAAGATAGCTGGTTGCAGTATAGCCGTCAGGCACCAGTTCGCTGGGGTACTGATACTTAAGCTCATCTAAATTAAACTGACAAAGGCTGGCAATACTCACACTTTCGCTTAACCACGCCTTAGGATACAAGCGAGTAAGTTTGGTCAGCGGCTTAAGGCTGCGCTCCTGATTGGGTAATCCATCGCGGCCTAAATCGGCCACCGTGCTGCGTGTGCGGATGGCGTGCAAAACATGCTGAGTGTGCTGGCGGTCGGGGTGATGAAACAGCGCCTGGTTGGTGGCCACAAGAGGGAAACAAAACTCTTCACTGAGCGACATTGCCGCGGCGAAATGAGCGTTATCATTGCCGTTTAATAAACGCGATACGCCAATCCAACAGCGTTCGCTGAAAAACTTAGCAAAAAATTCTGCCCATTGCCTGTCGTTGTCGTTATAGGCCGGTAACCAGATAGCCAGGCACGACTTTACTGATTTGAGATCCCATTCTGATAAGGCGTAATGGCCTTTTTCACTGCGCCGCCGTGCATTGGTAATAATACGGCAGAGTTCGGCATAAGCGGTTTTATCCGGGCACAACAAACACACTCTCAAATCCGGCGCCAGCTGAAACACGCTGCCAACAATAAGTTTTATGGGCAAGCCATTCGCCTTGATTTCTACGTGGGCTCTGACCACACCGGCTACCGAACATTCATCGCAAATACTAATGGCTTCATAACCCAGAAAGGCCGCGGTATTAACCAACTCTTCGGGATGAGAGGCCCCTTCTAAAAATGAGAAGTTACTTTGGCAAACCAGTTCAGCAAACATAATCAGCCAAAGTATCCGTGCACGTACCAGTGCTGTTGATCATCCCGATACACCCACAGGCGCAGACCGTTACCGGTTAGGGCTACAAAATAGTCCCGTTTTACCGGGTGATCATCCCACCAGCCAGTGTGCACCCGCTCCGGCCCGTAGACAATTTGAGTCTGCTCGGTTAGTGGTTGAGGCTGAACCATCAGCCAGGCCGGTTGCAGGCCGTTAGCTTCTGAACAGGCCGGTGCCTTATGGAGTGTGCAAGCCTGTTGCACAACATAGTCCTGGCGGTGTTCATTAACCTGTTCAACCGTTTTCACGCTATCGCTGCCGAGCCTGGCCAGCAGTTTGCCCAACAGCATATTTTCAGCGTGTCGTGAGTAGCTGCTTTGCAGTAACGACAGGTTTTCCGGATCAAACTCAACCAGTTGATCACAGGTTAGGGTTAGCGAGGTGACCGGCGAGTCGAGCTTCAGTTGCTCAAGCTTTAGGTCGATGAGCATTTGCCACTCACTTAAATGATGGTGAGGGGTACCAGCGTTAACCTTAAACATAAGGTTATCGTGTTCCCGCTGCTGAAGTTCAAACTGTAAGGTATCGGTGGCCAGATTGCGCTTTTGCAGGTAGGCACAATTATTGGCCAGCACTACAGCAATAAAGCGGCTTAATCTCGGCGCAGATTCCACCGCATAAGGCAGTTCCAGGTACTGACTAAATAGCTTACGTGGATGAAATAAGCTGTATGGCGGCTGTTTTACACCCTTTAATGCCAACAGGTAAGTAATGATCTGGTTATTAAAACGTTTGCCAATTTCATCCAGTGGTAACGCAATAAGCTGTCCCAGCGTGCGAATTCCAATGCGGTTTAACTGCTCGGTTTCCTTGGTGGGGAGTTCAGTGGCCTGTAACGAACAGTTTTTAAGGTAATTAAGAGCCAGACTCGGCTCGTCCTCTACCCGGTTAACATGACTGCAGGCCAGCACCCGGGCAATCTCGATAGTAGCGCCAGAGCCAAAGTAAAAGTGGACATGCCGGGCGGTTAACGTTCGTTTGCATAACGCCATGAAATTATTCAGCCCCTGATAATAAAGTGCCAGCGGGCTCAGATTAATGGCGATGCCATTGCTGGCAACGCAGACAATGTCGGAGGCAATCGTATAAAGGATAGTCGCCAGCTGTTCTAGCTGACTATTTTCGTTATTGGCGGAATATTCAATAATACAGGTTTGTGCATGGATGGCGGTTACTTCTGCTAAACCCATGCCAGGCTTAATTCCAGCAGTGAGGGCCGCTGCCGATAACTGACATACGGTATTGTCGCTTCCGTCAATCACTACCTTTGGCCCGGTTTGCTCAGGATGAAGCTGCTCGAAGAGATCGAGCTGCAGACGCGGAAAGTGCAGGTAGAGCCAGTGCATTAAACTAACTGACTTCGTGAATAGCAGTTGCGGCGCTGTTACTGTACTGCCTGAACGCATTGACAATGGCACTGTTTGAAGCCGGAAGCGGATGGTCAATGGCAATATGCTGTTGCGGCCAGGCTCCGGTTACCCGGTGTAAATGAACAAACCACTGCCGTGCACTGAAGCTCAACTCCATATCGATGTTTACCGGCAACGCGCCCGGGCTCCTGTAACCGGGATGGACCAGCACCACCAGACAGTCATATTGCCTCGCCAGCACCTGCAGGCGCCGGGCAGCCTTTGGTTCAACCTGAGCAAGGTATATCACTACACTACAACAAGCCTGACTTCGGATAGCCTGTTCACAGGCCCACAGGGCATCTGCTTCGTTAGTGGTGTTAACTACCCAGGATTGTTGCGGGTAAGGCGTTTGGCACATCCAGTTTGGGTTTAAGTGCAACCGAATAGGTAACCAGATAATGCGTTTTTGCGTCCCGGCTTTTTGCAACAGCACATTATTGAGTAGTTGCAGTTCGCCTTGCCCGGCGAGGGCTCTGATACTCAGCACCCCAGATGCCGGCACACCGCCTGCGCAGGCTTTATCCAGGTTAGCCTGGCCGAAAGGCAGCCGCAATTCGCTGTCATCGGCACTGTGGCGATGGTCCCGACCCCGAAACACCAGGGGATGTTTAATAAGCGAACTGATAGATGATGACATAATAAAAAATACTGTTTATTTATACAGTATTTTAGTCAAAAAAAACGCCTCTGCAAGAGGCGCGGGCGGTTTGTTTAATTATTCCGATTTACTGCTTTCGGTTTTGGTTGGCGGAAAACTAAGCCCCCGGCAGGCGATAATAAAGCCATCCAGGGTGTTTTTACTCCAGGCCATACGGATATCGCTGGGTTGGACTTTTATCACTTCACGAAGCTGCTCCAGGGTCACTTCCCCATCCTGTAAAGCGGCATTGAGGGCTTCTTCAACCGACATACCTTTTTCCATGCAATACACCGCCACTGCACTGATTTTCTCAAACATCGGTTGCAGTGTTTCATAGTGCTTAGCGTTCACTAAACCACGTTTGTGTGAGGCGTCGAGACGTTCGGCTAAAAAGCTCTGAATTTGTTGGGCCAGCACCACCATGCTGCCGCTCGCATCGCTCATACGTCTTGAAGTGGTTTTAAGGCTGTTCTGGCAGAGCTGTAATTGCTTTTGTAAGTTCTGAACTTTCAGACCGAAAAAAATCAATAACAGAAGCAGCGCAGCAAAGCTTGCAAATATCAGCATGTCAGAATAATCCTTGTGTCAGTACAGGCCCGCAGGGTTAATCTTTCTTTGGGGTATATATAGGTCCGGGGAACGCCGTTACCTTATCCGATAACTCGGTGATTTTGGCACTACCTTGTTTTTTTACCTGGTCGATTCTAAGCACATTATGCATTGGAATAAAAGTGCTGGTGACATCGGCAAACTCGGTTTTGAGTTTTTCATGGGAGGGATCCACCACAATGTGGCTGTGATTATCCCAAACAAAATCGCCAATCTCGACAAATCCGAATAATCCGCCCTGGGAGACCTCCCGCACATAAAGTTCGTAATGTTCTCCATTACTCACAAACTGTACCCGGTAGAGCATTTTATTGTCGGCCATCTATGTTCTCTTTATTACTGCTGAAAAGGTATAACACTAGCGCCGATTATAAAGGGAGATGGGTAGCCTCTCCAAGAGGAGAAAGCACAATTGTTATTGCGAGATGGGCTGCAGTAACGCGCGGGTGGCAATATGTAACTCTTCTTCGCTTTCCGCCAGAATACTGTTGATGGCAAATCCCTGCACGAAACTGGTGAGCTGTAAGGCAACCGCCTCAACGTTGATATTGGTTTGCACGGTTTGCTGGCGCTGCGCTTGTTCCAGGCAGCCGATAAATGCCAACTGAAGTCTATCGAGGTAATGGCGGCCCAGTGAGCGGATCTGATCATCTTCGCTACCTAACTCGGTTACCATGTTAATCAGCAGGCAGCCGCGGCCATAAATATGTTCGATGTAAGCAGCAAAAAAGCGTTCAATAGATGCCAGGCCCTGATGATCCTCAAGGTGCGCAAGAATGGGCGATAGCTTGTGAGTATCGTAATACTCCAGGGCAGCGTAAAGAAACTTTAGCTTGCTGCCAAACTCAAGATAAAATCCCCGGCGATTAAACTCAGTACGGGCGATAATTTCATCCATTACGGCGCCGTTGTAACTGTGTTCAATAAAGATATCTTCCGCTTCGCGAAGAATATCATCCAGGTTGTATAGCGAGGTGCGAGGCATAATTAAGTCAGCGTTTTAATCTAAGTTAACTGTAGTTTGCCTCGCATGGAATGCAAATTAACGGTTGGTCTCAGTGTGCAATTGTCAGCGTAGCTTAAATGAAAAAAGACTGCTTAAAGCAGGCCCAGTGTTCATTAAAATACTCGGTAGGTTTGCGCTGAAAACCACTGCGGATAAACTGGTTGATGCGGCCATCGGTAAAACAGATAAGTGTGTTAGCAATCACTCCCTCATCGGCAGCCAGCTCTTTGCCCTCGCGTAAACGGCGTTCCCGTAATACTTGCTTTAACTGAGTTTCCAGACGTTCGAACAGTTTGGCAATGCGCAGTCGCAAACGTTCCTGCTCACCCATCAGTGCATCACCGTTTAAAATGCGGGTAATACCAGGGTTTTTTTCCGCAAAGCCCAGAATAAGATGCAGAATGAGCTGACAACGGGCTGCCGCGTCTTTTTCTTCATTGATAATTTTATTGATGCGCGAAAACAGGGTTTCCTCAATAAACTCAATTAAGCCTTCAAACATCCGGGCTTTGCTGGGAAAGTGACGATACAGCGCGGCTTCTGATACGCCTACTTTTTCAGCAAGCTTTGCCGTGGTAATACGCTGACCCGGGCTGGTTTCCAGCATTCCGGCGAGCGCCTGTAGAATTTGCGCTCTACGGTTAGTTCGTTTTGCAGCAGGCATAATAAAAGTGCTTCCTCCACCATATTATTGAGTGACAACAGTTTCCACTTTATTGTGAATTATAATGACAGTGTGTCGTGTTTTTCTTGATATCGTTCAATGACAACGTTCAACAGTGCCAGTGCAAGTTCTGTTTTTGACTGGGGCGGCAAATCACAGCGCCCATCCGGCCAGAACACTTGTAACGCATTAGCGTCACTGTTGAACCCTAATCCGGCAACCGTAATATCATTGGCTGCAATCATATCGAGCTTTTTATCGGCCAGTTTCCGTTTTGCATAAGCTTCAACATCCTGGCTCTCTGCAGCAAAACCAACGCAAAATGGTGGCTTAGGCAAGCCTGCTACTGTTTTTAGGATATCAGGGTTTTTTACAAAAGTAAGTGTTAACTCATCAGCATTTTTCTTGATTTTGTTATCAGCTACATTTTCTGCGCGGTAATCGGCTACGGCCGCGGTTGCAATAAAAATATCCTGACTATTCACCTTGGCCATAACGGCTTCAAGCATTTGTTCGGCGCTCTCTACATTAATTCGCGTTACTCCGGCAGGCGTGGGTAAAGTAACCGGACCGGCTACCAGGGTAACATCGGCGCCAAGACTTCGGGCCTGTTCTGCAATGGCAAAGCCCATCTTGCCCGAGCTGTGATTAGACAAAAAGCGCACCGGGTCCAGGCTTTCCCGGGTCGGGCCCGCGGTAATCAACAAGCGCTTGCCCCGTAACGGCAGCGGCTTGTTGAGTAATGTCGTTAAGCATTCAACGATTTTTTCTGGTTCAAGCATCCGGCCCGGGCCGATATCGCCACAGGCCTGGGCGCCGTCAGCCGGACCAAGAATGTGCGTCTCGTAACTACGCAGTAAGCTCAGGTTGTGCTGAGTGGGTCTGGCTTTCCACATTTGCTGGTTCATGGCGGGGGCAATACAAACAGTTGCCGGGGTGGCCAGATACACGGTGGTCAGCAGGTCGTCGGCAATGCCGTGAGCAAGTTTGGCCATGGTATTAGCGGTGGCTGGCGCAATCAGCAGAATATCTGCCCATTTTGCCAGTTCAA
>JAYZXK010000255.1:0-3867 GCA_036141415.1 Pseudomonadota bacterium | reverse complement strand
AAAGGCAGAGTTATCCGCCGGCGCGTCGGTTTGCGAGGTTAAGCGGATGACTTCCTCTTTGATGATTTGTCTGGACTGGGCATTCAGGCGCGACGAAAACCGGTTAAGCCCCTCGAGCAGTCGACCTTGCTGCTGGTAAGGAATTAACGCGCGGATCACAGGTTGCAGTTTTTTTATTATTTCCTGTTCTGTACTCATTATTGTTGATTTTTATGTAAGTACAATAGCTAGAAAACTAACTTAGCACAGTTATTACGCAAAAAGCATGCATTTTTTACGGCGCATTGTCAGCCAGCAGGGAAAGGGCCTGAAAGGGGATGATTGAGTTCTTACAGCGGCGAAACATCGGCATAAATGAGGTACTCTTCAATTAAATCCTCATTAATTCTGAAGATGTTACAAAACGGGATGGTCAGAGTGCTGTCATCAAAACGTGTGTAAGTTACTGTTCCCTGGCATATCACGCCGTTTGGGAGACGCCAGGTTTCATCCACCGTATGAGAGAGTGCTTTAACAGTGTTGAAAAAGTCGTCGACCACGGCGGCAATATTAGCCCGGCCCGTTACTACCGGCGCATTCCCAAAACGAAAAGTGGCATGTTCTGCTAAAAAGCCTGCAAAGGTTTCGGTATCTTTATTATCAATAGCTTGAAACAGGTTTTTCACGGTGTTGGTCCTTGCACGTAGCGCCGTTTGCATAATGCGGATGGTATTAAGCGTAATAAAACCATGTTGTTGGACGCTTGACCAGTAAAAATTAAAGTGCCCGTACAGGCTAGCAGCTCTTGATGGCAACCTGTTCTATTTTTATCAGCCGGCCTTGCTTATCAAAGGCCAGGGCGACAAAAGTGCCCTCAACCAGGGCCGGATCTACTCGCTGCAGTGCGCGCAAATCATCAATTAACTCATGAGAAACGGTAATGGTCTGATTATCACAATCGGTAAACAGCCAGTTTCCCTGATGGCTGGCCAGCATGGCCGGGCGTGAATAAAACACATTCAGGGTATCGAGCTGGCGGGTAAATTCGCGGGTATACAAAGTCAGTTTCTCGCGGTAATCGGGAAGGCTCGCCACGTCATCCTGATAGCCATGATATTCCACCTCCAGGGCAATGATATCATTGTCGGGCATTGGCTGGTTAATAAGCGGGGCGCCCTTAACCAGCAGTAACAGGCAGCCTACTGCAGCAGCCAGAGCCAGCCACTCCCGGCCGGGCAGTGTGGCTATAGCGCGGTCAAGGAAGCGCTGCTGATTGCCGGGCTGTTGATTCAATACGGCCCGTTTTATCCGTCCGGGCGCCGGATAACGTTGCTTAGCAGTGTTGTATGCCTGTTGCAATGCGTCTTGACGGTCGGACTCGTTCATGATGTTTTCCAATGTTTTTTCAGGGTGTTGCGGGCATATCGCAGGCGCGTTTTTACAGTTTCAACCGGCACATCACAGATGCTGGCAATATCCTGCAAACTAAATCCTTCCTGCTGCAGCGAGAAGGCTTCCCGTTGGGTAAACGGGAGATGTTTTAGCAATTGATGAAAGTCGGTTTCGTTATCACTCACCGGCGCTAATAAACCCAGGGTCTCCGGGTCGGTATCCGCCTGCCAGCGCTTACTCTGGCGAAACTCATCGATAAGCATGCGGTGGCCAATGGTAAACAGCCAGGCCTGAAAGCGTCCCTGACTTTGATAGTCCTGTTTTGACTCCATCACTTTAAGCCAGACTTTCTGGGTGACATCTGCCGCGGTGTTGGGGTCGCTCATTACCAGCAGATAATAGTACAGATTATTACAGTGCTGATCATAGAGCGCGCTCAGGGCGGCGCTATCGCCCGTTTGCCGATAGCGCCTGAACAACGTTTCGTTGCAGCTTGTGGCAGTTTCCGATTTCAGGAAAGTGCGTAGAAATCCGAGTTTAGCAATCCCCACAGGCGGTCCTTACTGCTCCAGCTTGAAGGTCAGTACTACTTGTAACCCGGTTTGCCCCACAGGTACACCTTTTTCTACCTGGGGCTGATAACGCCATTTTGCCAGCGCCCGTTTGGCTTCCCGGTTAAAAATACGCAGCGGCTCGGCATCCACTACGGTGATATTGGTTACCGTTCCCTGGGGCGTGAGGTCAAAAGTCAGTTGCACCCAACCTTCAATGCCTTGTCGGGCCGCATCGGCCGGATAGCTGGGGTTCACCCTGACTATCGGCCGGGCAGACGTATCACTTTGTTGGCCAAAGTCCGTGTTGATGGCTATTTGATTGCCGGGTATTACCGGGTTTACGTTAAAGCTGAGCTCATTGGGGCCTGGATCAGACTCAATCGGCTCTGGCAGCGAAGGGGGCTGCTCGAGCGTTTTTTCCATCGGCTTAACCGGTTGTCTGGTAATAGTTCCAGGCTCTTCCACGTGCAGTAAAAAATCATCAATTACCACCGGCTCTTCCACTTTTGGGGCTTCGCCGTGTTGTTCGATTAGTTTGGCCATCATTACAAACAAACCGAAAGTGACCAGCGCGGCTAGCAGCAGGTGACTCAATGGCCTGACATAATCACGGGTTGAAAAGGTTGGATTCGCAGTTAATTGCATAGTGTGTACTCCCTGGTTTTGGGTATAACGACCGGGCAGCACAAAAGGGGTGAATTAAATTTCAAAAAATTGACTCTACAAAATTTTACAATTTTGAACTTGCCGGGGGCAGTGCCGCGAGCGATGCTGGGAGTGCATAATTAGTGGGCGGGCAGAGCAAAATCGTGAAATGCACATTACGCCGCAATAGGAGGGAGCATGAATGATGATAACCAACCGCCGGAAGATTATTTTGGTTGCTTTGGAGACAACGCGACGCAGGCATTAGCGATGTTAATGCCGGTGGTTGATATCGCGTTAAGAGCCCACGAAACAGGCGACTATCAGGCATTTCGAGACGTGATGACAGACTCGCTGGCGGCCAGAATTACGCCTGAGGGGTTTCAAAACGCGTACGAGGCGATTGCGCCACAGCTTGGTCAGCTTATATCTAAACGGCTGGTTGCAGCGTTGAACCGGGCAGGCAACCCAAGGCTACTGTTTGTGGCCCGCTATACCAATACCAGCGATGATATTATGATAAATATCACGTTTACTAACAACGCTGAAGCGCCACTTATCAACGAGATGTGGATAGAGTAGAGGGCAGCCGGATTAACTCAATGCTTTTAACCGGTAACCATTACCGCGGATCGTGGCGATTTCGATGCCCGCAGCAGGCGGCAGTTTTTGGCGCAGGCGGCTGATATAAACATCCACAATATTCGTCAGCGGATCGGTGTTGCTTTGCCAGACCCGGCTTAAAATACGCTCCCGGGTGAGCACTTTATTTTGCGACTCAATAAAATAGCTCAGCAGGTTAAACTCAATATTGGTAAGGGTGAGTTCTTCAGCATTACCGTTTCGTATAATGCTGGCCAGTTTGGACTCCAGATCCAGTTGCAGGTTGGCAAAGCTCAGCTGGCGAGGCGCTTGATCTGGTTGCGCCCGATGCCGTCTGCCGAGCGCATTAACCCTGGCCAACAGCTCGTCGAAATCAAAGGGTTTGCACAGGTAGTCGTCGGCGCCTTTGTCGAGCCCGGTGACCTTTTCGACAATATCATCGAGGGCCGAGAGGAGTAACACCATAGGGCCATGGCTGAGTTGCTTCAGGGCGGGCAGTATCTCCACGCTATCGTCTTCGCCAAACATTCTGTCGAGCACCAGTAAATCAGGCTGTTCCCGCTTAGCTAAATCAACCAGGTTATGCAGTGCAGTTTCTTTGATACATTCAAACCCCTCGGCAGTGAGTCCGCGATAAAGGAAATTCACCAGCGAGAGTTCATCATCAGCAATCAGAATTTTCATTATTCACTAT
>JAYZXK010000254.1:0-5680 GCA_036141415.1 Pseudomonadota bacterium | reverse complement strand
AGATCGTGACTTTTACAGCCATCACGGTATTGCCCCGTTGTCTATCATCCGTGCGCTTCTGGCGAATATCGCTGCCGGACGCACCGTTCAGGGCGGTAGCACGCTTACTCAGCAGCTGGTAAAAAACCTGTATCTGACCCGCGAACGCTCCCTTGAGCGAAAAATTAAAGAAGCGCTGATGGCCATCATCATTGATGCCCGCTACAGCAAAGACAAGATCATCCAGGCTTATCTCAATGAAGTGTTCCTGGGCCAGAGCGGTGATATGGCGGTACACGGTTTTGGCCTGGCCAGTTATTTTTATTTTGACCGCCCGGTGTACGAACTCGACGAAACCGAAATCGCCATGCTGGTGGGGATGATAAAAGGGCCTTCTTATTATAATCCCCGCAAATACCCTGAGCGGGCCATCGAGCGGCGCAACCTGGTGCTACGTTTGTTGCTGGAAGGTAATGAATTAACCCCGCAACAATACGAAATGGCCGTATCGAGGCCAGTAGGCATTGCTACCGGCGACAGCCTGGCAACCGGGAAGCATCCGGCATTTATGACTCAGGTGCGTAAAGAACTACAAACCATTCTCGCCGATCCTAACATTCGGGAGTCGGGCGTGAAGGTGTTCACCACCCTGGACATTTATGCCCAACGCCGCGCCGAACAGGCTTTAACCAGCACTCTGGACCGCTTGCAACCAGGCCGCGAAGCGACCCTGGAAGGTGCGATGGTGGTATCGGACATAGGCAGCGGTGAGGTGCGCGCACTGGTAGGCGGGCGCAATGTCAGCTTTGCTGGCTTTAACCGCGCTCTGGATGCGGTTCGGCCAATCGGCTCGCTGGTAAAGCCGGCTGTGTACCTGACGGCACTGCAGCAACCAGCGCAGTACAATCTGGCTACACCACTGGAAGATAAGCCATTATCTCTCAGCGATGAACACGGTGATAACTGGCAGCCGCAAAACTTTGATAAAACTTACCGTGGCTCCGTGCCGCTGATTGATGCGCTTAGTTTGTCACTTAATGTGCCTACGGTTAATCTGGGGCTTGAGCTGGGCATCGAAAACGTTGCAGCTACTTTAAAAAATCTGGGTGTTAAACGGCCGGTTCCGGAAGTACCTGCGCTTACCCTGGGCGCGGTAGCGCTGACCCCCTTTGAAACCAACCAGATATACCAGACGATTGCTAATAATGGTGCGTACCGACCGCTACATACGGTGAGTGCTATTGTGAGCGTGAATAACCGTTTAATGTGGCGTCAGGCGGAATATGGTGAGCAGCGAGTTAATGAGGAGTCAGCTTACCTGCTTAATTACGCGCTTTACAAGGTGGCCACCGAAGGCACGGCAAAAGCCATTGGCAGAACCTTTGAGAATATCAATATGGCAGGAAAAACCGGTACCACCGACGATTACCGCGATAGCTGGTTTGCCGGGTACGACCGCAATAATCTGGCCACGGTCTGGGTAGGTAACGATGAAAACCGTTCAACCGGCCTGACAGGCTCTACAGGGGCACTGCCGGTGTTCCTTGCCTATCAGCAGTTACAGGAACCGAAATCGCTGTCGCGCCGTTTTCCTAATGGCCTGGGGATCGCGCATTTCGATCCTGCAACCGGTGCGGTGGTTACGGCCGGATGTCAGGGCAGTATGAGTGTGCCTGCCGTGCTTGATGCGCTGCCGCCCGCTCAGGGCTGCGCGGGACAAGCAGGAGAAAAAGCGCCGGCTAAAAAAGCGAAGGAAAAGTCCTGGTGGGAACGGTTGTTTGGTGGTTGATAGGCTCATAAAACCTGGCTAAAACTACTTGGTTGGTGAAGTTTACAAGCAGAGCGCAATACATCCTTATTTTTGGTTCTTATTGAGCGAGATACTGTCATTGGGCAGATGAAGTAAAAGCGTAGAGGCGTCATGGACGACGCCTCCGGCCAGCGAGGGCATGGAGCCCTCTCTGGTCGATAGGTTTTACCTGCCCGATGACAGTATGCTTTTCGTGAGTAAGAACTGCGGGGGTCAAGGGGCGTCGCATAACGCCCCTTGGTGCTGTCGGCACCCCGACAAAATGCCAAGACAGCTACCGTGTTTAAAGTGAACGTTATAGCAAAAATAAGTTTGTTGTGAAGAAAAGAGGCTACTAGCTTGCTATAGCTGAGTAACTGCGAGTGATTATTAGTCTGTAGCAGATAAAAAAACTCAGGAGATTGCAGAGATCTGCAATTCCTGAGAAGTGGCACTACGGGAGTGTCCAGGGATACAAGTGTGGTAAGCCTTTAGTGGATCAAGGAGTCTGACGTAAACAGGTAACGAATCCCGTTAAAAATCCCCAGCGCAACGATATAGGCCAGCACCGGACCCAATAAAAGCCAAATTAAAAAACTGTAAGTAATCATCATCTTGAACCTCGCTGTTCGTTACGGGCACACCAGTAAGCATTACGCCCACTGCCCTGTACCCAATCAGAGCCTCATCATGCTCGCTGAGCAGGCTGTCTGTTAATCTAAGTCGCAGAATAGTTAGCGATAGTTGTGCCAGTACGGTAAATTAAATTCAAGCCTTTGATATAGTTTGATTTTTAAGTTGTTGAGCCATCTTCTATTAAAAATAGGAATAGCCTGAAACACCAAAATTAGGTGAGATTTCCCGCTGCTTAGTGATTTTTGCTAAGCTGTAGATGCATTGACACTATGGTCGATTTAAAAAATGGTCGATTTAAAAAATTAACAAAACCGATTAATTTTACCGGTTAGTCTCAATGATGAGGAGCGTGGTTAACTAGCCCAAAAAGAGGAGTTAGCCATGCGATATATGATTTTTTTAGTTACTGCCATTTTGTCTTTTCAGGCATCAGCGGCGTCTGAGTGTGCCTTGTCATTAACCGCTAATGACAGAATGCAGTTCGACACTAAGCAACTTGCGGTTTCTCAGCAATGCGAAGCCGTGTCGATTACGCTGATACATGCCGGTAAGCTGCCAGTTACTGCCATGGGGCACAATCTAGTGATTGCGCTGGAAAGCGATTTAAAAGGCATTGTTTCTGACAGCAACAAGGCGGGCCTGAATAATAATTACGTGCAGCCTGGAGACAAGCGGGTAATAGCGTCGTCAAAGGTTATTGGCGGTGGAGAATCCGTTACCATCAGTGTTCCCGTGGATGCATTAGACCCAGCCAGGCAATATGCTTTTTTCTGTGCGGTGCCGGGTCATTGGGTGATGATGAAAGGGGAGTTTAAAGTCACCCCCTGATTTTATGCCACGCCTGAACAACAAAGACCAGGATTGTACCCGCGATTAATCCGGCGATGCCATCGGCGGTAATACTAAGGAGTAAGGCTATCTGGGGGACTAACTGGGTTACTGATTCCGCGATATGGTGTAAAAACGGGATGCTGTGAGTAAGAATACCGCCGCCCACCAAAAACATCGCGATGGTGCCAACGAATGACAACACTTTCATCAGAATCGGCGCTGCGGTCAGCAAAAAACGGCCGGCCATACGCTGCACACCGTTGTAGCCGCCGGTCAGTGATTTGCGTAGCAGGTACAAGCCGAGATCATCCATTTTAACAATCCCGGCCACCAGGCCGTAAACCCCAATGGTAAATGCGATACTCAGTCCGCTAAGGACCAGAATTTGGGTGGTCAGGTCGGCATCCTGCAGGCTGCCAAGGGTGATCACCACAATCTCTGCAGACAAAATAAAGTCGGTGCGGATGGCCCCTTTTATCTTGTCTTTTTCCATTTTCACTAAGTCAATGGAACCATTGGCCAGATTATTAAGGCGTGCGTCGGCTTCCTCAGTGCTGTCGGCATGGGGCAGAAAACGATGGAGCACCTTTTCGGCCCCTTCAAAACATAAATAAAGCCCGCCAAGTACCAGCAGAACTGTTATTAGTACCGCTGCAAAAGCACTAATCAACAATGCTGCAGGCACCAGGATCAGTTTGTTGATAAAGGATCCCTTAGCCACTGCCCATACCACGGGTATTTCGCGTTCGGGTTTAACGCCCTGTACCTGATTAGCGTTCAACGCTAAATCATCGCCCAGTACCCCGGCAGTTTTCTTAGCTGCCATTTTCGACATCATGGCGACATCGTCTAGCAGTGTGGCTATATCATCAATGAGTGCAAGTAGGTTGGCTCCGGCCACAGGCAATCCCTTATTGTTCTGTTTGTTTATGTTGTCGTTTGTCGATGAATTGCTGAAATTCGTTGCGACTGTTGCACTTTACATTGCCTCCAAACAGTCGTGCAACTGTTGCTACGGTACTATTCACTCCCTTTTCGCAATTCACGGCATATTCACCGACAGTCTGCTCAGGTGGTTCGTACTCTCCAATGTGTAAATCCGGTGATTTCTGCTCCAGACGGCGCTGCCGCGTGACTTGTTCGGCGAGTTCCTGCTGTTTTTGTAACTGCTGCCCCGCAATCCCCCGACTGATGGCGTCGGATAACGTTCGTGAAGGCGGCGCTGGACTGTCATCTGCCTGGGTGAGTATTTCACCTGAAGATAGCGCAGGCGTTTCGCTACCGGTTGCGGGAATTTCATCTGCTTGCGGTGGCGGTATTGCCTCTTCGGGTTGTGATGGTTCGTGTGCCGGTTGTAACTCGACTATTTCTGGCTCTTCAAGTGGTATTTCGGGGACGGCGGGCTCGGGCAATTCTGTGGGCGCGGACGGGTTTGGTGCCGGTATCGGTATAACAGGCGTGTACAGGACTGCTTGCACCGGACGGGTTTTCACGGGCTGTGATGCAGGTGGTGGAAACGATAACGTGGCCAGTACTGCAATATGTACCAGCACCGAACCAATAATCACCCACACCAGTTTGCCAGCCCTCTTCGGGGCTGGTTCAGCAGGTTGAAAACGCGTGGGCCCGGTAAAGGCTAAGTCCATTTTTTCCATGCCAGATAGACCGGATATTTTACACTAAGTTCCCTGCGATAAACGACATTACAGACAGGATGAATAGTAAAGGCACCAAATTGGTGCAATACGGGGCTGATGCATTTAAATGGTGCGTAAAATTGTAAGAAAATATAACAATTTTTAATTTAGTTGTTGATTTTTATAGGTTTTAATTTGTGGCATAGGACTTGTTCTAGTCAATCTCGCACAACATGAACACTGGTAGCAAACCACTATTATTTTGGGAGCAACACATGAAACTAGTCACAGCAATCATCAAGCCATTTAAGCTGGATGATGTTCGTGAAGCCATTTCAGAAATCGGTATTGACGGTCTGACCGTAACCGAAGTGAAAGGTTTCGGACGTCAAAAAGGACATACAGAATTATACCGCGGAGCCGAGTATCAGGTCGACTTCCTGCCGAAAGTCAAACTGGAAATAGCAGTTCAGGATGATCAGGTGGAACGTTTGGTTGAAGCCATCACTGGTGCTGCGAAAACCGGCAAAATTGGTGACGGCAAGGTCTTCGTTTACGACCTTGAAGGCGCTGTCCGGATTCGTACTGGCGAAACAGATACCGACGCACTGTAAGAGCAGTCGACGAGAAATTTGCGGAGATAAGCATAATGGAAACAACTTTTGAATTAGGGTACGCGTTAGATACCTTTTACTTTTTGATCTGTGGCGCATTAGTAATGTGGATGGCCGCGGGCTTTGCCATGCTGGAAGCTGGCCTTGTACGTGCAAAGAACACAACTGAAATTCTGACTAAAAACATCGCGCTG
>JAYZXK010000253.1:0-2704 GCA_036141415.1 Pseudomonadota bacterium | reverse complement strand
CAGCTTCTCAACATAACGGGTTTGACTATCTGTTAAGTGTTCTAACTCGGCTATAAGCTTTGTAAATTGTGCTGGGAGCATGATCAATCCTTAACGACTGTATTCATATACAGTATAGCAACAATTTAGCAGAACATAGCCAAAGAAAAAGCCTGATAAGGATACCTTATCAGGCTTTTTTGATGTTGCTTTACCGGCTTACTTTAAGCGTAGCTCGAAGGTATTGCTGTAAGCTGATACTTCACCGTCTTTGTAAGCCTGCACACGGTAGGCATAGTTGCCGCTGGCTAACATGCCGGCATCGTCGGTTACTGCGGTAATGTTTTGACCTACCACCGCGATGCGCTCGAACTGGATCTGACCTTTCTGCTTAACGCCTCTTTCCAGATAAAAGCCCAGCTCATCACCGCTGTTATCGGCCCAGCTTAGATAAACAGTGTTGCCATTCTGAGAAGCCGACAGGTTACCCGGCGCTGCCAGTGTGCCTGGCTGTGGTGCAGGTTGTTGTTCGGACGATTCACTAACTGATACCTGAATGCTTGCTGAGGTAGCTTCGTAGCTGGCGTTCACCGCGGTTACCCGATACCAGTAGTTGTCGGCCGACGGCACTGAATCAGTATACTCAGTGCTACCTGCGGCTGCGGTACCCACCGATTCATAACGTGTTTTACCACGGAACTTTACGGCACGCTCGATAACGAAGTAGTCGGCGTTATTGTTGATATTGGTCCAGCTCAAAGTCACGTCAAGGCCGTTGGCAGCGGCAGCTAAGTTTTCCGGTGCAGTAAGTGCCGTAGGATCATTAACTGCAACGTTAATGCTGGTACTGTTAAGCGCGCCGGCGTCGTCTGTTACGGTTAACGTAATGATGTAGTTGCCTCCGGTTGAATAAGCGTAGCTTACAGACTGGCCTTCGGCAGTGTCGCCGTTACCAAAGTCCCAGTCGTAACGAGTAATAGCGCCATCATTGTCGTATGAACCTGAAGCACTGAAAAAGGCGGTATCACCGATGTTGTAACTGGTGGCCATCGCATCGATCACTGCCACCGGTACTTCGTTAGTCACCTGAACCAGGGTTGTGGCAGAATTAGTCAGGCCGTCATTATCGGTGACGGTCAGGCTAACCTGATAAGTGCCGGCTGCGTCATATACATGAGAAACCTCAGCCTGAGACGAGGTCGTACCGTCTCCCAGGTTCCACTGGTAAGCCACAATATTGCCATCGGCATCGCTTGAACCCACGCCACTGAAAGTGATCGCAGAGCCAAAGCTTACAGAGGTGGCAGTTTGACTGATGCTTGCCACTGGCGCGGTGTAATTACCCAGGTTCATCGCATAGTTTACTGCTGCCTGGGCATCAACCAGACCATGACCAAATACATTATCGTCGCCGTTGGCACCAATGTCTTTGGCGGTACTGAACAGTCCATTTTCAATCTCATCAGCTGAAATGCCAGGATTGGCTGCAACCATCAGCGCGGCTACGCCAGCAGCCACTGGTGACGAAAAAGACGTACCGCTGTAGTTAACATACTGACCATTCAGATAGGTAGTGCCGATGCTGACGCCCGGTGCAGTTAAATCTACATAAGTACCCCAGTCAGAAAAATAAGCTTTATTGTCGTTTTGATCGGTGGCGCCTACGCCAACGAAGCTGGTGTAGTCAGGAAAAGTGGGGTACTCAGTGCCGGAGTTACCCGCAGACATAAACAGTAAACCGTTGCGATCCCGCAGGTATTTTGCAGCAGCATCGATGGTGGCCGACTGAATACCGCCATAGCTCAGGTTAACCACCCGGGCACCGTTGTCGGCTGCGTATTCAATACACTTTGCCATGGTAGAAATATAAGCTGAGCTATTGGTATCACTAATGGCAATTCTGACCGGAATTATATCGACATTCCAGTTTACCCCGGCAAGGCCGGTACCATTGTTGCCCACTGCACCTACGGTGCCTGCGGTGCCTGTACCATGACCGTTGGCGTCTTCAATGTAACTGGTGCCTTCTTCGGCATTGTAAGCCAGGTCAGTGCGCAGGTTAGCCGCCAGATCAGGGTGATCAGCATCAAAACCGGTATCACAAACGGCTACTAATACGCTGTTGCTGCCCGTGGTGACATCCCAGGCCTGCTGGCTGTTAATATTATTATGATGCCACTGACCAGAAAAGCTCGGGTCGTTAGGCTGAACGGTGGGTGCCATGGCCTGATCGGCCTCAGCAAATTCTACCAACCCGCTGTGTTTTAATATTTTGGCAATTGCTTTTTCACGTCCTTTACCGTTGAACGTGGCAATGGTAATGCCGGAATTAGGCAATGTTTTTTCTGCGAGTAAGCCCTGACTATTGAGCAAACTATTGAGGCCTTTTAATTCACTCGCTGAGGCACCGCTGAGCTTTTTATATAAAACGGTACCGGGGCGAACGTCATCCGTTGACTTTGGTGCAGCCAGCAGGGTCGCTGGTGCAATCATCATTAAAGCAGGAAGTACGTACGAATACGCAGCGTTTTTTTGGCTATTGCGGTGCATTAGCAGGCTCCTAAATACGGCTACAACATGAGTCTTGGTGATATGCATTCTAACTTTCGATTAACAAAATACGTGATGATTACCCATACAAAGGTATTTTGTTTTGTATAGCGGGGGAGAACAAACAGCGAAGCAACCTGTCCGCTTAGGAGCAGGTATCCAAGGGTGAGTCTCA
>JAYZXK010000252.1:0-4818 GCA_036141415.1 Pseudomonadota bacterium | reverse complement strand
CGGTCATCGTTTTTTTTATGCCTGCCGAAAAACGCCCTGTATTTATAACAGGTCGTCGTCTCTCGATAAAATCCTGTGTCTAACCCTGCCTGGTTATACTATCATCCCAGTTAAAACTAACCATATGAATCCTGACCATGGCAGACCGAGCAAAGACCGCTGAAGTGTATCGCTACCAGACCGTCAGTGCACAGAAACTGGAAGAAGAGAGTGCGCTGCCAACCGAGTGTGCCCTGGCTATTAACTATAACGACATTAGTTATGCGGTGATGATGGTTAGCCCCGATGACGTGCAGGATTTTGTGGTTGGATTTAGCCTGACTCAGGGCGTTATTGATTCGCCGGGCCAGTTTCGTAGCATCAATGTGACCTTTGAAGGCGAGCAGGGGGTTGCTGATGTGCAGCTTAGTCCTCGTGCACAGTGGCAACTGAAGTCTTATCAACGCCGCCTGGCTGGCAGTTCGGGCTGCGGTATCTGCGGTACAGATGCACTGAAATCAGCGTTACCTGAACTTTCCAAATTACCGGATGCGCCCTTGCCTGAAGTGTGTGCCTTCACTAACCTTCGTCATCGTATCCGTGAATATCAACAGGCTCTGCATTCAGGTGGCGCCCAGCATGCCGCATTTTTTGTGACTAACGAGGGTCGTATCACATTGTGCCGTGAAGATATTGGCCGCCACAACGCTATGGACAAACTGATTGGTGCGCTGGCTTTATCTGATACCCCCTTGATGAATGGTTTTATGGTGCTGACCAGTCGTTGCGGGCTGGAGTTGGTGCAAAAGGCTATTCGGGTTGGTTTGCCAACTCTGGTTACCTTATCTGCGCCTACCAGTATGGCTGTGGAGTGGGCTAAGCAGTATCAGCTTAACTTAATCCACTTACCCCACCACAGCGCCCCCAGGGTGTATCATAGCTCAGTAGCCGGTAATGCAGGCTAGTTGTGAGAAACCGGGATGCGGTTATCAGGCTGTGCTTTTATCAGTTTAATAGCAATGTATTTGGAGGTAGGCGTGAATGACTCATCGCCATAACTCTCCAGCGGCACCAGACCGTTGGCTTCGGGAAAATAAGCCGCGGCCTGCCCCTGAGGAATATCATAAGCCACCAGGGTGAAACCTTCCACGCGACGTTCTCTGCCATCATGCCAAAGGGAAATCATGTCGACCTTATCGCCTTCGCTAAAGCCCAGTCGGTTAATGTCCTCGGGATTAACAAACACCACATAGCGCTGGCCAAATACGCCCCGATAGCGGTCATCAAGGCCATAGACCGTGGTATTGTATTGATCGTGTGAGCGCAGAGTTTGCAAGATAAGGTCCGGCGTTTCTCCGGCAGGTAATTGTGCAGAGAGTAACTGCCCGGGTAATGGATTAGCGGCAAACCCGGCTTTCTGGTCGGCCGTGCGCCACGTTCTCTCAGCCGCAGGGTTAGGTAAGTGAAAACCGCCGGGTTGGGATAACTTCTCATTAAAGCCGGTAAAGCCGGGGATGGTATCGGCAATCAACTCGCGGATGCGGCTGTAATCGTTAATCAGCGCATCCCAGTCTACCGGGTGATTGCCCAGCACAGCTTTAGCCATACCTGCCACAATCGCTGGCTCTGAACGTAACAGCGCTGAGCCCGGCGGCAGTTGCCCATAGGAAATATGTACCATCGAAAAGGTATCTTCTACCGTCACGCCCTGGGGCTGGCCGCCCTGAATGTCTGCTTCGGTTCGGCCCAGACAAGGCAAAATAAGTGCAGCCTTACCAGTAATTAAATGTGAGCGATTGAGTTTGGTGCTGACGTGTACTGTAAGGTCGCATTGCTTAAGCGCTGCATGAGTACGCGGTGTATCCGGGGTGGCCTGAGCAAAGTTGCCGCCCATGCCAATAAAGACTTTGGCGCGCCCCTGTTCCATGGCCTGAATAGCCTGAACCACGTTGTGACCGGGCTCGCGGGGAACTGAAAAGTTAAAGCGTTCCTCCAGGGCGTCGAGCAGCCATTGCGGTGGCTTTTCATCAATCCCCATAGTTCTGTCGCCCTGCACATTGCTGTGGCCGCGCACCGGCGATAATCCCGCCCCTGGCTTACCCACATTACCGCGCAGCAGCTGGACGTTAATAATTTCCTGGATGATAGCAACCGAGTGTTTATGCTGGGTGATCCCCATGGCCCAGCACATTATCACCCGGTCAGCCCGGCAATACATACTGGCCGCCAGGTAAATATCGTCTTTGCTGAGCCCCGACTGTTCAACAATGTCTTGCCAGGAAGTGGCATCAACCAGCGCCAGATAATCATCAAGGCCGTTGGTATGGCGGGCAATAAAATCGTGATCAAATATCGCCGGACGGTTGTTGGCCTGGGCTTCTCTTTCCCATTCCAAAAGGCATTTGGCAATCCCGCGCATGACCGCCATATCGCCACCTAAGGCCGGGCGGAAATAAGCTGTGTTAGTGGGGGCATCGCCATTGGTTAGCATTTCCAGCGGGTGTTGCGGATGCTGAAAACGTTCCAGACCGCGCTCTTTCAGCGGATTAAAGCAAACCACCTGAGCACCTCGCTCAACGGCCTCCCGTAACGGTTCAAGCATACGAGGGTGATTGGTCCCCGGGTTCTGGCCCAATACAAATATCGCATCGGCTTTGGCAAAGTCGTCGAATACCACAGTGCCTTTGCCTACGCCCACCGACTGTTTCATGGCATGGCCACTGGCTTCGTGGCACATATTGGAGCAGTCAGGAAAATTATTGGTTCCAAATGCACGTACAAATAGCTGATACAGGTACGCTGCTTCGTTACTGGTACGCCCGGAGGTGTAAAATTCAGCCTGATCGGGACTGGCCAGCTGATTGAGATGTTGTGCGATCAAAGCAAATGCATCATCCCAGCTAATCTCTGTATATTTATCCGTTGCCGGATCGTACTGCATGGGGTGGGATAAACGGCCCTGATCTTCCAGCCAGTAATCGCTGTGCTCTAAAAGTTTAGAAACGGTGTAACGCTCAAAAAATGCAGGCCCTACCTGACGACCTGAAGATTCCCAGTTAACCGCTTTAGCGCCGTTTTCGCAAAATTTAACCAGGCCATTTTCCGGTGATTCGCCCCAGGCACAGCCAGGGCAATCAAAACCATGGTCCTGATTGGTTTTGAGCATAGCGCGCAGGTTTTTCAGCGGCTTTTCGCTGGCAATCCAGCTTTTGGTGACACTTTTTAATGCACCCCAGCCACCGGCGGGGGCGGTGTATTTCTGAACAGACTTATCAGCCATTGCACTTCCTGATCCTGCCTGGTTTCAGGCCCGGCAGTTATATTGTGTTCTTTAAGGCCCAGTAAAGCAGAAGTTTACTAAGGTAAGCAAACGTATATCCGTCAATCCTGTATCTTTTTACGACCAGTGTCATGCCCCGCCCAACGTTATGCGGCGTTGCTGTGAGACTTGAATCGGCTGACACGCGCCTTAATTTAACTTCATCCAGTGAATAATGATGTTATTAACGCCTATGGCGTATTCAAGATGTAACTGGCCATTGTCTTCAAGGTTCATTATCAGTGGCGAACGTACTTCACTGGGGATACTCGGATCGTTAGTTTGTTTAATGGTGAAATAATAGCCTTCATCGGCGTGGGAGATTGTGCCCGAATAGAAATACTGTGACATATTGCCCCACATGTCTGTGGCAACAAATTCCATTCGCCAGGACACGCCGTTAGACGACTTAGCGCTAAAGGTGGCATTGGCTTCCACTGCCATGGAAATATCGACGCCATTTTGCGTGTAGCCCACTAAATACCAGTCACCTTCGGGATAATACACCGTAGGCTGCACGGGGATGACGGGTTCTCGCCCGGGACCAGGACCAGGGCCGTCAACTGGGTCAGGCGGAATATAAGGATTAGGATCCGGGGCATTGGGTAAAAATTTGGGCAATAAGATAAGCCCTATACCAATGACAACCAGAATGATGGAAGGGTTACTGACATTAATTTTAATGCCGAAACCTTCCACATTGCTATTGCGGGAGCCGTCGCCCTGTTTACCTGAGATAAACAGGTAAAGCCCCACTAAAACCAGTGCTACACCTACTGCAACAATAAAAGTATCAAACGTATCCATCGTGTTCTGTCCCGAGTCCATCGGTATTAAGCCAGATTGTGTGAGACAATGTATGTCTGCGAAGCAAAATATAGCTCATTGGTTAATAAATAACCATCCTGATGGCGCTAACTGAGTGACAGTAATTCAGTTCGATGAATACCTTGTTATCTCGCAGGTGAACTGATGTGCATAGAACCTACTGCCTCTATAGCCTGTAATACCCGGGCTTGCTCGAAAATGGGAAATGACAGGATCACCTCATCAACGCCGAATGCCGCTACAAACCGATTAAGCTGTTCCTCTGCTGCAGCCTTATCACCCACCAGAGCGTAGCGCAGCGTACTGTTAATACCGCGGATTTCCATTTCGTTAAGTTCAAGGCGGATGTCCTCCACAGGTGGTGGCATAGGCTTGTTGGCGTTACGACGCAGGTTAGCAAACTGTTGCTGAACCGAGGTAAACAACTGTTTTGCGTGGTCTTCGCTATCGCCGATGATCGCCATTACACCCGCCGATACATAAGGCTCGGCCAATTGCGCAGAAGGTTTAAAGTTTGCCCGGTAAATGCTGATGGCATCGCCAAGCATATCGGGCGCGAAATGCGATGCAAAAGAAAACGGCAATCCCATATGGGCTGCCAGTTGAGCTGAATATAAGCTGGAACCGAGTAACCAGATTGGCACATTAGTGCCGGCGCCGGGTACAGCAATAGGCTTTTGGCCTTCTTCAGG
>JAYZXK010000251.1:0-10037 GCA_036141415.1 Pseudomonadota bacterium | reverse complement strand
AGGGGAAGTAGGAGGCTTGATTCAATGAGCAAGGCTTTTGTGGGGATCCCGGATAACGCCTGCGGCGTTTCCGGAGGGGAAGTAAGAGATTTGATTAAATGAGTCAGGCTTTTATGGGGATCCCGGATAACGCCTGCGGCGTTTCCGGAGGGGAAGTAAGAGATTTGATTAAATGAGTCAGGCTTTTATGGGGATCCCGGATAACGCCTGTGGCGTTTCCGGGATAACTAACAACTTAAGTTGTTAGTTAATTTAACTCACTGTCTACCCAGAATTTTGTGCCTTTTACGGTGGCCTGCAGGGCGAGTCCGCTTTCTGTCATGCTGTAAACCGTTATGCTGCCTACATAGCCTTCACCATCAATAGAGCCGCCTTTGTTGCCCGCTTTAGCAGTCACGTCGGCATTACCCCCGGCCGTCCAGCCGTGTTCAATAAAGTAATCCATTGATGCTTTGGTGTGGAACACCATGACGATGCGATAGTCCTTCGCGCCTAACCCAAGTCCAACACCGCCTTCGGCCATATTCATGTATGTTTTACTGCCAGTACGGTTGTTATTCACCACACCGTAGCCAGTACCCGCTGCCAGAAATATCAGGTTGACGTTAGCACTGCTGAATACCGCGTAACCGGGCGCATTTGCAAGTTGGGCCCGGGTGTCCGGTTTTTCGCTATACAGGCGGGTTAGAGCCTTATCCTGCATGGTTAATATTGCCTGACGCTTTTGCGCCACGGTACCACTGCCCATGGATGCACATGCGGTAAGGGTGATGGCTAAGGCGACAGAGAATGAATAGCGTAGAATTTGAGACAGTTGTTGCATGAGAAAACTCCTTTAAAAATACCACTTAATATACCTGATACGCAGTAAAGCCGGAAAAGATGATATTTAGTAAGGCAAAGATAGTGCTCAGGTGAGTTAGAGCGAGTAAGACGTTTAAGGGGGGCCCGGATAGCGCCGTTGGCGCTTCCGGGACAAAGAAAGTGCCTAAGCACTTTCTTTGTTCTTATCAAAGTGTTCGAAGTCTACGTCTTCCTGTTGATGGCCGGCGTCCGGATCGTTAAACACGGCTTCATCCAGTTCGCCTTCGGTTTTGGCGATAATGGTTGCTACGGTACAGTCGCCGGTAATGTTTACCGCGGTACGGGTCATATCCAGTAAGCGGTCTACACCAATAATCAGTGCAATCCCCTCAACTGGAAGGTTGACCTGTTGAAGCACCATCGCCAGCATGATAAGACCTACACCGGGCACACCAGCGGTACCAACTGATGCCAGAGTAGCGGTTAATACCACCATCACGTAGTCACCTAAAGACAGGTCTACAGCATAAACCTGGGCAATAAATACTGTAGCAACACCTTGCATAATGGCGGTGCCATCCATGTTAATAGTGGCGCCCAACGGCAGGGTGAATGAGGAGACGGATTTACCAATACCCAGTTTATTGCGCGCGGTTTCCATGGTTACCGGCAGCGTGGCACTACTGCTTGATGTACTGAATGCAAAGAGGGCCGCATCGCGCATCTTTTGCAGCAGAATTAACGGGTTCATACCGCTGAAGACTTTGAGTAATACCGGATAGGTCACCAGTGCGTGGATCACTAACACGGCCAGTACCAGGAAGAAATACCACAGTAATCCGCCGATGGTTTCCAGGCCGATAGTGGCAAACAGTTTGGCCATCAGCACAAACACACCATAAGGTGCCAGATTCATGATAATGGTCACCAGGCGCATGATAACGGTGTTAACGTCTTCGAAAAACGCGGCTAATCGTTTACCTGCATCGCCGGTCATGGCCATGGCAATTCCCAGTAATACCGCAAATACAATGATTTGCAGCATGTTACCTTCGGCCATGGAATTGATGGGGTTAGAGGGAAACATGTCCACAATAACCTGTGATAACGAAGGTGCTTCCTTGGCGACGTAAGTGGTTTCGCTTTGCAGATTAAGCCCTTCGCCCGGTGATACCAGTAAGCCGCCCATAATCGCCAGCGTTACGGCAATAGCGGTAGTTAAAATGTAGAGACCAATGGATTTAGCACCCAGCCGACCCAGTTTGGATGGCTCAGATAAGCTGCTGGTGCCGCAGATTAGTGAAACAAAAACCAATGGCACAACAAGCATTTTCAGACTCGAAATAAAAATTTGCCCGAGCGTTGAAAATATACCTTCAACCAAAATGCCATACGTGGAAACTTCCACTGAGAATATCGAAAACCGCAAATCTCCGCTATCATCAAATATAAATTGAAGCAGCGCACCAATAATGATTCCGGCAACCATGCCGATAAAGATCCGTGCAGTTAAACTGTACTTGTGTGAAGACTGAGACATGTAAATTCCCTGAAATGTTATTTTATTTATAGTTCTTAGTTAGTGTGCCAGATTCATAGCAGTTTTAAATACTTAAAATGACCCAATAACGGTAAAGAGGTCCGGGAAGACGATGAAAATGCAATCTCTACGCTTAATAGCTGCCACATGGGCACTATTATTATTAGTTGCCTGCGGAGGCGGTGGTTCAGTTTCAAGAGAAGAAACCACCGGGGGCAGTACGCCCGATCCCACCTATTCAGTTGGTCTTGCACTAACCGACAGCGATGGAAATACCAGCACCTCAGTAACCGGAGAATCGCCACTTATCCTGACAGCAACGGTTACCGACAGTAATGGCAACCCGGTTGCCAACACGGTAGTAACGTTTAGCTTTACTGTGGCTGACCTGGCACGCTTTTCTAATGATACTGGCACCGCGCTGACTAACGATGAAGGGGTGGCAACCATTACCCTGATTGTGGGAGAGCTGTCTGGCTCCGGTGCCGTAGAAGCAGCACTGGAAACCGGAGAAACGGCCCGTATAGGTTTTAGCTCCAGCGGCACTACTGCCAGTGTAGAAACCCCTGAATCCCTGGAGTTGTTCGCCAGCCAGTCACAGTTGTCTTCCAGTGGTTCTGATGAAGTGGAAGTCTGGGCGGTAGTTAAAAATGCTCAGAATATCCTGCTTGACGGTGTTAGCGTGACATTCTCTGCCGATAATAACGCTGCTATTGCCGAAACTCAGCCTGTTACCGATGACAACGGTACGGCTATCGTGATGTTACGGACCGGCGGCGACAAAGAAAACCGCACCATTAACGTTACCGCTACGGTGAGTGGTGAACAAACGCTTACAGAAACACTGAGCATCAATGTAGTGGGAACTGAAATCGAGATTAACGGCACCACTTCGGCAATCATTGGCGATAGTGTCAACCTTACGGTGAGTCTGCAGGATTCTGACAACGTAGGCATTGCCAGTGAAACACTGACACTGCGGGTTGAAGATGAAGCGGGTACCGACGTTACGGCTTCCACTCTGGATAACGCCGCACCGCAAACCAGTGCCGAAGGTCGTGCAACGGTTGCTTTTACCGCGCCTTCTGCTGGCACCTTTACCGTATTTGCCAGTGCGTTAAACACGGAGAGCAGTTTTGCGATAGAAGTACAGCAGGATGAGTTTGTATTTGTTAATCCGCCGGATGTGAATGATGTTAACCAGGATATCCCGTTGAACAACGACTATAACTTGCAAATCAGCTGGTTACGTGATGCCGCCCCCTTTGCTGGTGGTACAGTCTCTTTCGCTATTTCCCGCGGTACGATTGTCAGCGCAGATACGGTTACTGACGGCTCTGGGGTAGCTAATCTGACCGTTAGCTCTGGCAATGCCGGACTAGCAACCATCTCAGCAACCGGTACCGATGGAGCAGGTGTAGAGGTGTCAACTCAAATCGAGATTGCCTTTATCGCGACCGATGCAGCGACCATTATCGTGGATGCCACGCCAGACTCTATTGGTCCTGACGGGCAGACCAGCACGATTTCCGCTGTGGTGCTGGATGCTGATGGTAACCGGGTACGTAATAAACTGGTTAACTTTGAAGTGAACGATGTGTCTAACGGTAACCTGACCGACGCACAGAGCCGCACAGACCGCCGTGGTATTGCCACAACTGTTTATGAGTCTAACGCGGTAAGCACCTACCAGAGCGTAGAAGTGCGGGCGTACGTAAACGACGAACCCACGGTTGAAGATTCTACCTTGCTGACTGTGGGCGACCGTCCGTTTGATATTTCACTGGGTACCGGTAATCTGATTGAAGCGCCGCAGCAGTCTTCTTACCGCAAAGAGTTTTCGGTATTTGTTACCGATGCAGACGCAAACCCGGTTAGCGGCGCAGCGTTAACCTTCAGTGCCACACCGGTGGCTGAAACCAGCAATGATGCAGCCTATGCCAAAGGCTACTGGCTCTGGGACGAAGATGATTCTATTTACTATCCGGTAGTGACTGCAACCTGTGCTAATGAAGATCTGAATGGCAACGGCAGACTGGATGTGGGTGAAGATTTTAACGGTGATGGTCAGCTTACACCGGGTAATGTGGGCGCTATCGATGCCGACGCCAATACCGATGATAATGGCCAGGCGCTCATCAACCTTAACTATCCGAAGCAATACGGGGCATGGGTGCAACTCACTATCAGTGCCCGCGGTGAGTCATCAGGGACTGAGTCGGTTGATTCAATGAATTACTGGCTGAGCGTGTCTACCGATGATCGCACTTCCCAGGGAGCGCCACCACCATCAAGCCCGTGGGGCAGCAGTACAAATTGTGGTAATACTCTGTAAAAGTGGCTGATATCATTAAAATCGCCGGCAATTTGCCGGCGATTTTATATGCTCGGTTGCGAAACAACAGAACGAGCAAAACACATTGCTTAACATTGGAACATTGTGAAGCCCTGCGTTTTGCATCAGTTGTAAGCGATAGCCGTGATTTCCTCGGGCACGCCCGTGGTATTCTACTAAGGTTAACGATTATCCTTGCTGGAACGGATATACCGAACCCAATTTTAAGATTTGGGTGAGTTCATCCAGTGCCGTGCGTGACTCAATCAGCAACTGCGGATCGCACAGGTCCTGCTCAGTTAAGCGGTCACGGTAATGCTTGTCTACCCAGCCATTAAGACGCGTAAACAGCGTATCATTCATGATTGTGTTGGAATTCACTGCGTCCAGCTCCGTGCCGGTGAGGGCAACACGCAGACGCAGACAAGCCGGCCCGCCACCATTACGCATGCTTTGTTTTACATCGAAGTAATTAACGCTTTTGATGGGCGTATCACGGGTAGTCAGCTCTGCCAGATAAGCGGCAACGGTGGCATTTTCTTCACACTCTGACGGCGCAATAATGGTCATATTACCATCGGGTAAAGTGAGTAGCTGGGTGTTAAACAGATAGGTTTTGATGGCGTCGTCAAGGCCAACTTCATCACTTTTTACCTTGATAAGGTGCAGCGGTTTGTCACCGAATTTAGCTTGCACCTCAGCCAGCGAAGCTTCACTGTTATAAAAAGCAAGTTCATGATAAAAAAGCACATTCTGATTACCTACGGCAATCACATCGTTATGAAATACGCCCTGATCGATGACCTCGGGATTTTGTTGGATGTACACCACACTTTCGTCGCTCAGGCCATGTAACCGGGCAACGGCCTGACAGGCCTCAAACGTTTGTCGGGCAGGATAGCGGGTTGGCTGAGGCAAATCATGGCGGAACGCATGACGGCCGTATACAAACACCTCAACGCCAGCATGGCCGTAGGCACTGCATAAACGGGTGTGGTTGGCCGCGCCTTCATCACCGAAATGGTCATTGTCGGGTAAATGGGCGTGGTGGGCAAAATACTTGCTGTTGGCAAAGGTTGCCTTAAGAATATTGCCGGTGACCTGCGGCTCCAGTGAACGGTGAAACTTGTTGGTCAGGTTAGCCGGGGTGAAGTGTACGCGGCCATCGGCAGTATCGGCACTCGGTGAAACGGTGGCGGCATTCGCGGTCCACATACTGGAGGCTGAGCAACAGGCCAGAAACACTTCTCTGGCCTGAGCGGCGGCCTGTTCCAGCACTTTGGCATCGCTGCCGGCAAATCCCAGACGGCGCAAGGTTGCGATATCGGGGCGTTCCTGCGGTGCCAGCACGCCTTGTACCATACCCATATCAGACAGCGCCTTCATTTTCTGCAGGCCCTGTTTAGCGGCTTCTTTGGGGTTGCTGATAGCATTCGCATTAGAAAAAGAGGCGACATTGCCAAAAGACAATCCGGCATAGTTATGGGTAGGGCCTACCAGCCCGTCAAAATTCGCTTCACAATATTGCATGACAACCTGCCTTAAATTTTAGTCAATCGGTAAACATGTTGTTGGGCAAAAGGGCAGAAAAACCGGACAGCGCCTATGATTACGCTATATATAAGTACAACTTTTTTTTATTTAAGTGTTGTAATTTCTGCCATTATTTGCGACAACCCGGCGCATTATACGTGTTTTAACTACGCTGCCAATCGCGGCGGTTAAAAAATGCACTATTATGAGTGGGTGAAAAATAAACTTTACGAATAAGTATGAAGAAGAACTTGTTTTCCATTCACTTTGTAGATATATCTTAAAAAAAGAAGCGCCAGACTATGTGAGTGTAATTGCCTTATTTTCTTCCTGGTTTGCTATCGAAAATTTAATTTATTCAAAGGTTTAATTCTTATTTATGACAAAATCACTAGTCATAGTCGAGTCTCCGGCCAAAGCCAAAACAATAAATAAATATCTTGGTAAAAATTTTATTGTTAAATCTTCCGTGGGCCACGTGCGCGACCTGCCGACCAGGGCGCTCGGCAAGGTGGAGCCGAAAAAACCAGCCAAAGAACTGAAAACATTGTCTGAGGAGGCCAAGACAAAATACCTGCGTGAATACGAGTATAAAAAGCTGGTTGACCGCATGGGAGTCGATCCTCAGCAAGACTGGAAAGCTCACTATCAGGTGTTAGAGGGCAAGGAAAAAGTCGTTAACGAGCTGAAAAAGCTCGCCAAGGATGCTGACACCATCTATCTCGCAACGGATTTGGACCGCGAGGGGGAAGCCATTGCCTGGCATTTACAGGAGATCCTGGGCCAGAAAGGCAAAACCTATCAGCGGGTAGTGTTTAATGAGATCACCAAAAACGCCATCAAGGAAGCCTTTGAACATCCGGGTGATGTCAATCAGGACCGCGTAGAAGCGCAACAGGCACGTCGTTTCCTCGACCGTGTGGTGGGCTTCATGGTGTCGCCACTGTTATGGAAAAAGATAGCCCGCGGATTATCCGCCGGACGGGTACAGTCGGTAGCTGTGCGTCTGGTCGTTGAGCGCGAGCGTGAAATTAAGGCCTTCGTGCCGGAAGAATTCTGGGACGTGCATGCCGACCTCACCACCGCAGCCAGTGATGCGCTGCGCATGCAGGTGGTAAAAGAGAGCGATAAGCCGTTTAAACCAGTAAATAAAGCGCAAACCGACGAAGCCCTGGCGGCACTTAAGCCGGCTGACTATGAAGTGGTTAGTCGTGAGTCCAAGCCTACCCAGAGTCGCCCGTCGGCACCATTTATCACTTCTACCCTGCAACAGGCGGCCAGTACCCGTCTTGGTTTCGGGGTAAAGAAAACCATGATGATGGCGCAGCGGTTGTACGAAGCCGGTCATATTACCTATATGCGTACCGATTCGACCAACCTCAGCCAGGAAGCACTGGATGCCTGTCGTGGTTACATCGACGATAACTTTGGCGCTAAGTACTTACCGGCCGCGCCTAATCGCTATGGCAGCAAAGAGGGCGCGCAGGAAGCTCACGAAGCCATCAGGCCGTCTAACGTAAATACCCTGGCCGCAACACTAAAAGACATGGAACGCGACGCACAGCGTCTCTACGAGCTTATTTGGCGTCAGTTTGTGGCCTGCCAGATGACACCAGCCAAATATGATGCCACCACGGTAAAAGTAAAAGCCGGTGAGTTTGAACTGGTTGCCAAAGGCCGGGTACTCAAATTTGATGGTTGGACCAAAGTCCAGCCCCAGAAAAGTAAGAAAGGTGAAGAAGACAAATTGCTGCCGGACGTCAACCCCGGCGATAAGCTGGCGCTTAAACAATTGGATCCGAAACAGCACTTCACCAAACCAGTAGCGCGTTTTAACGAAGCCTCGCTGGTTAAAGAACTCGAAAAACGGGGCATTGGCCGACCGTCTACCTACGCCAGCATAATCTCAACCATTCAGGACAGAGGCTATGTGCGCCTTGAGAACAAACGGTTTTATGCCGAGAAGATGGGTGAAATTGTTACCGATCGTCTGATGGAAAACTTTGACGGGCTGATGAGTTACGACTTTACAGCCAATATGGAACAACGGCTGGATGAAATCGCCGATGGCCACGAAAACTGGAAAGCCGTACTCGATAAGTTCTACAGCGACTTTTACAGCAAGCTGCTGCTTGCCGAACAGGAAGCCGAGCAGGGCGGCATGCGCCCCAATCAGGCAGTACCGGTAGACATTAACTGCGACAAGTGCGGCCGTCCTATGAACGTGCGCACGGCCAGCACCGGTGTATTTTTAGGTTGCTCAGGCTACAACCTGCCGCCGAAAGAGCGGTGTACCAACACCATGAACCTGACCCCTGGTGAGGAAGTGGTTAAAGTCGATAATGACGACGAGCAGGAAACGGAAGATTTACGCGCTAAACGCCGCTGCACGGAGTGTGGTACGGCCATGGACAGCTATCTGGTTGATGAAACCCGTAAGCTGCACGTTTGTGGTAATTCACCAGCATGCCCGGGTACCTATGTTGAAGCCGGTACCTTTAAAATCAAAGGTTACGATGGCCCGCTGATTGAGTGTGACAAGTGCGGCAGCGACATGGAGCTAAAGAACGGCCGCTTTGGTAAGTATTTCGATTGTACTAACAGCGAATGTAAAAACACCCGTAAATTGCTCCGCAACGGTGAGCCTGCGCCACCGAAGGAAGACCCGGTTGATTTACCGGAGCTCGAATGTGAGAAAAGTGACGCTCACTTTATGCTCAGAGACGGCGCCTCCGGTATTTTCCTGGCCGCCCATAATTTCCCCAAATCGCGGGAAACCAGAGCGCCCAAGGTGGAAGAGCTGGCTCGCTTCCGGGATCGCATATCGCCCAAGTTTTATTATCTGGCCGATGCCCCTAAAACCGATCCGGACGGAAATCCAGCAATTGTACGCTTTAGTCGCAAGACCAAGCAGCAATATGTCATGACCGAAGATGCCAAGGGCAAAGCCACCGGTTGGTCTGCCTGGTATCAGGACGGTAAATGGCAAGCCAAAGACACTAAGAAGAAAAAGTAGGCGGACGGGATTATGGCATCATTACAGGATCAGTTGCTCAAAGCCGGTTTGGCAGATAAATCCAAAGCCAAACAGGCCAGAGCCGATAAGCGTAAAAAGCAAAAGCTGAAAAATAAAGGTACTGCGGTTGGCGAGGACGAAAATAAACTGGCCGCTCAGCAGGCCGCTGAAGCGAAAAAGCAGCGTGATCGCGAGCTTAACCAGCAGCGTCAGGCGGAGCTTGAGAAAAAAGCCGTGGTGGCGCAAATCCGCCAGTTAATTACGGTTAACCAGCAGCCTAAAGGTAATGGCGATACCGTTCTTAACTTTACCGATAACAACGTGGTAAAGCGGATGTATGTCAGTGACGCAGTGCACAAGCTGGTGGTGGATGCTCGCCTGGCAGTGGTGAGACTGGATGATGACTATGCGCTGATACCGACACCGGTTGCCGATAAAATTGCCGAACGTGATGCGAACGTGGTGATTTATCGCGCCGATCTTCGCGAAGAGAATAAACAAAAATCTGAAGAAGACGACTGGTATGCAGAGTACGAAATTCCGGATGATTTAACCTGGTAAAAGCAGTTGATTAAGAGTAAGAAAGCCCGCTTATTGCGTAATGCCAGTCAGTTAAGCTGACTGGCATTTTTCTTTGAGGGGTATTTAGCTGGTCTTTTCCTTACCATTCGTGGGTAATACCTGTCAGGTCGTTTGTCCGGTAGCCTCATCATCCTTAGCGATTCCATCAGGTATTCATAGTGAACTGGCAGTTTGGTCACTGTGTCTGGGATAGTGGTCAGGAAGAACACGATGATATGCCTCATGCA
>JAYZXK010000250.1:0-3345 GCA_036141415.1 Pseudomonadota bacterium | reverse complement strand
CAGCGAATTTATCAGCTAATTATCGTTAGTATTAGCAATCAAAAAAGCAGCTTTTAAGCTGCTTTTTTTGTGTGTATAAAACCAATTTTTACCAGACTTGCCGGCAGGTCAGGTTTTAACGAACTCGACAAACTCAGTCAGTGGCAACGGCTTACTGTACAGGTACCCCTGGGCTAACGCACAGTTTTCTCTCTCCAGAAAGGCGTGCTGCTCAGAGTTCTCAACGCCTTCGGCGACCACCTGGCAATTCATGTCCCGGGCGATAGAAATAATACTGCGGGTAAGGTTGCTACTCGACACGTCTGCTGGAATATTCGCGATAAAACTGCGGTCTATTTTTAAGGTATCAATAGGTAATTTGTTTAAGTAGGATAACGAAGAATAACCAGTACCAAAATCATCCAGCGCCAGGGTGAACCCCGCCTCTTTCAAGCTCAGCAGGGTTTCAATGTCCACGTCAATCAGGGCTGTTTCGGTTAACTCAATTTCAAAGCGGTCGGCAGTTAAGTCATACTCAGTTAATACTCTGCGCAGAGACGCCAGCAAGTTTTCATCGGTTAGTTCACCTGCCGAGATATTCACCGCCAGCCGGAAAGACGCTGGTACAAACGGACTTATGCAGGCAAACGCGTCACAGGCTTTTTCCAGAATGCAGTGGGTTAAACGGCTCATAAGCCCGGCCTGTTCTGCCAACGGAATAAACACATCCGGCGCGATACGTTCATTGTCTGCGGTTGTCCAGCGCGCCAGCACTTCTGCCCCTTCGACCTCGCCGCTGATCAGATTAACCTTAGGTTGTAAATGCACGTCGAGCTGCCGGTTACCAATCGCTTCTCTGAGCAGACTCTCCAGCGTCAGTGACGAGCGCCGTGTTTCAGTCATGGATTCCTGATAAGCCTTTACCGTGCCTTTGCCGATCCCTTTAGCCCAGTACAAGGCTGTATCGGCTTGTTGGTAGAGCTCGGTAAGGGTGCTGGCAAAGGTCGGAAACAGACTAATGCCAATACAGCAATCCACATAAACCGGTACAGAGGAGTCAATATCGCTCGGATAGCTTACCTGCAGCCGCATGGCATTGGCCAGTTGGAGGGCTTCCCCAACATTACTGATATCTTCACAGTAAACCGAGAATTCATCCCCGCCGATGCGAAACAGCCTGGCACCCGCTGGCAGTACCTGAGAAAGTCGGCGGCCAACCTGCATCAGCAACTTATCCCCCTTAAAGTGACCAAGACTGTCATTCACCTGCTTGAAGTTATCCAGATCAATTAGTAACAGCGCAGCCTGGCGGAAGTCTGAAGGCTCATTTTGGGTAGACTCTGCCAGCAGCCGCTGCAGCGCCCGTCGATTAGGCAAACCGGTCAGTACGTCATGGTGAGCCATGTGCCGCAATTCCTCACGAACATCAACAAGTTCGGAGATATCCGTTAGCGAAGCCGTGTAATTACTCGCTTGTTGATAACGGTCCACTACGGTTACCAGTGTAAGTAAACCAAAATGCTGCTTGTTACCAATATTCCAGGTCACCTCAGCCGACCAGGATTTACTTTCCAGAAGTTTTGTCCGGACCTCGGGAAGACTGACCGGCGTTGAGAACAAATCAAACAACGGTTTATGAATTAACCCGCCGGCACGCGTGGCAGCAAAAAGGTGTTCCAGTGCCGGATTTGTCGACACCACCTGAAATTCACTGTCGAGTACCGCCATCCCCTCGCGACTGTGCTCAACGACAGTCCGGGCCTGTAACAGTTGCTGTTCATTTTGCTCAAGCTTCCGCACGATATTGGCCGAGCTGGATAACAGCATCCGCCAGTCAAGCAAGGGATCGTTCAGGGCTTTTTCCATGCGGCTTTTGTTGGTTAACATAAACAAAAACAGATAGCTGCCGAAGGTATCGGCAATGATGGCTTTACCGCTTAAATTACCAATAATCAGGCCAAACACCTCACTGGATACCCCCATTGCCAACACCGGAAACAGCACACCATCCATTAAAATGACACAGACAAAGCCCAGACTAAAAGCCAGGCTGAACAGGAAGTGATTGGTCAGAATTCTTTTTAAGCGGTCGAAAACAAAAACCAGAAAATACAGTTCAGCAATAATGAGCAACGCGCCAAGCACAATTAATGGTAGCGATACTTCAAATAACCCTGCGGGGACGTTGAGTGGATTGAGCACTTCAGGCGCGTTGAGGGTTTCGGCTACGCTGGCAAATAGCAACACTTTAAAAATGGAGACCATCACCACCAGGCGCATGATGTTTTGCAAAATAAAGGGGTCATTCTCTATAAATGCCATCATGATGCAGGCCATCATAAAGCCGCCATAAGCAATGGTGCCACCGGATAAACTGATATCACCGGGTAGCAGCACGGAATAAACCGCGCCAAGGAATCCCCCCATGATAAGCACCAGACTGACATAAATATAAAGTGATACCCGCCGGGTCTGCGGATTTCTCTCAAATGTCAGGAGCAACGGGAACAGGCAATAAATACCAACCTGAACTAACAGCGGTGCAAGCATTCAGATGCCACGTAATTTACTTATCATGACAAATAGAATACCAATGAACCACAACAAGCACCACTGAGGATTGCTAAAGCTTAAAGCTAGTTACCCGACGGGGTTGATTCAGAACAATAGAAGAAAGGGAAGTTTGCAGAGCGCAAACAAAAACAGGCCTTTCGGCCTGCCTGATTATCTGAAAAACAGATGACTAAACGGATTAAGTAGCCGGGCAATCCCCGACGTAAAGTGTAGCGGTTGATCCACAATACTGAACACTAGGCACCCTTCTGCGGCTTCTGATGCAGGAGCATGAGTGTGCTCGCCATTCAGATAAATAAAATCACCTGAATCGTAATCGTTCATTCCGTCAGAGAACTCGCCATTGATGACCAGCGTCATCTCTGAGCCGCGATGAGTATGCTCAGGAACGGAGCCACCTTTTTCCATATAAATGAAATTAGCCACACCGTCGTAACCCATATCCACCGGCGCTTGCCAGAGTTTACCGACCAGCGATGACCAATTGCCTTTTTTCTGAATCAAACGATGCAGGGTTTTCGGCAATTCGAACGTTTTGCCATCCAACTCAATTGATGTGCTCTGCGCATCTATCCCAGATGATTTCCTGAGCGAAACATCAGGCGCCTCAGCTGCAGGCTGTTGCGTAATATTGGCCAGCATCAAGTCAAACTGAGGATCGTAGCTTTCCACTACATTCTCAAGTTCTAAATGGTCCATAGCAAACTCAGCCGTTTTTTCATCGACCAGTTCCTGGCAGTATTTACACATATCGCAGTGGGCAGACACCATCAAAGACTCTGCTGGTGCCAG
>JAYZXK010000249.1:0-3822 GCA_036141415.1 Pseudomonadota bacterium | reverse complement strand
GCCAGGATCCTGGAGGCAGAGAAACAGCGTTAAACCTGTTTCTTAACCGGTAGACTCAGCCAAAATCAGCGATACCCAGTTCCTGCCGCTTACGTTTGCTAAGGCCTAACGCCACGATGCGATAGGACTCGCTGAGATAGTACTTTAACTCGTCATCAAGGGGGCCGGAAGTATCGGTTTGCTGGATCCATTTCATGCCGCGGCTGGCCAGATAAGGTGCCGGAATATACCCTTCAGCTATACACAAAAACTCAAAGTTAAGCGGTGAGGTTTTAAAGGTATAGGCTGGCGTACCGGATTTGCTGTGACTGCCGATAGCAAAGACTTTGCCGCCCACTTTCCAAACCTCAGAATTGCCCCATTGCACCACATGTGAAGTGGCAGTGAAGGTACGGCAATAAGCGTTAAACTCGTGATGATCCATGACTAACCCGTTATCAGGGAGGCGCTATGCGATTACCTATTGATCAGCCACGCTCGCCAATCAGTTGAACACATACACCAGATTGCGCCCTTCCCGCTTGGCCGTATACAATGCCTGATCGGCCTTAGAATACAGATGTTCCCAGTTATAGAGTACTTCGTGAGAAACCGCAATACCTATACTAACCGTAATATTAAGCTGCTGTTCCCCTTGCTTAAATTTCAGCTCAGACACTTTACGTCTCAACCTGTCCGCTACCCCTTGTGCGCGCTCAGTGCTAATACCCGGTAGTAAAATTGCAAACTCCTCGCCTCCTAACCGACCTATAATATCGGTTTGCCGAAGCCCTTCAGCTAACATTTTTCCGACCCGGCTGAGCACCTCGTCGCCGAAGGTATGACCAAATTGATCATTCACCTGTTTAAAATGATCAATATCGACCATCAGCAGCGAATGACACGCCTGGTCATCGGCGGATAAGGACTTCGCCGCTTTTTGAACAAATGCCCTGCGACTTGGCAAGCCGGTCAACTCATCAAGGTTAGCCAGAGTTTGCCATTGGTGTCGTTGGTTCATTACATGTAGTAACGGCAGTACCAGCGCAGTAGCTACCGTTAACACCAGGTGAGAGAGCAGCACGATGTTGAACAGATTGTGAGTAACTGAGTCCTGGGCAGCCAGTGTTTGAACCAGAATAACGATGCCCTGCAGAAAGAGTACAAAAGCGTGCAGCAGCAATAGTCCGCGTAGAACGAGGTAGACTTTTTTGTAAGGCGACTTTCGCTGATAAAACAGCCCCTCAGTCATCACAAACATCAGCGCCATCGCCACCGACGCCACCACGTTAACCATAGCTGCATAGAACCCGGCCACGGCAATCAGGGCACTACCAGCAATAAAGAGACTTCTCACACGCCGGTAAAACCTTATTGACCCCGGCGACAATTCAAACTTATTCAGTCCACAGTACAGTCCGAAGGAAGCCGTGTATAACAACAAACAAGCCAGTGTGTTAACGGCCTGCAATCCCTCTGCCGCATGAGCAATAACAGACGCACTGATACCTGCCGCAAAAAGGGCACATGAAACTGACCAGTACAGATACGAAGGGTTTCGCTGTTGCGCCCTGTACACGGCGAAAAAGTAAACGCTTACCAGCACATTGATGCCAATAGCCATCACTATGCCGATGGGAAGGCTGGACAAGTGTTAAATCTCCACCAGACACCAGAGTTGCAATATAGTCAAAAGTATAACAATTTGGCAGCCTGCCACCTCGCTCAATACGTATCAATCCAGCACTATAGGTTTAACTTTTTATACTTAACTATTCACGACCCGTAGTGTCTCCCCTCTTACAACCCCCAGGCAAAGCGGCGCCAGGACGCTCTGGGAGCATAACGTCATACGCCACAAAGTCAGTCATTTCAAAAAGCAGCGCCTGGCTCGCGTCAGGCAATATGTAGCTTAAGTTGTTGCGCGTCCAGTCGACCACCGGCATAAAGTTATAGCAAACCGTGTAAATACCATTGCTCCCCAGATTAGCCAGTGACTGTTTATAGTTTGCTATATACCGCTGGTAATCACCGCTGCGGGTTTTGATGTCGTTATGCAGCGGCACACTTTCTACCACACTCCAATCAAGACCTGCGTCTTTAATCATCTGCAGGCGGGCTTTAATGAGCTCAGCAGGCCAGACTTCACCGGTAGGCACTTCATGTAAGGCCGTTACAATTCCAGACGCCCCCGCCTGCCTGATTTTACTTTAAGTAATAGTGTCATCTGGTCCGAACCAGCGCCATGTTTCCAGCATAGAAGTGTCCTCAGGAGAGGTTAAAACAGTTAGTTGGCTCACGATAGCCTAGCCTGCCAACCATTTGGCAAGGCGGCCTTACCGATACACAGGAGTAATCGCTGTTTTCAATGCGTATATGGTTATTAAGGATGGGGAAGCGGAAGCCCCCTGGGGTGGTAGACAGTGCAGATAGGAGCCAACTCTTAAACCTATCCCGTGAAAGCCTGACTGGGCGATTACAGCACCGCTCAGGCAAAGTCACAGAAGGCATAAAACTGAACTTTAACTGCATGTTCACCACGTAATAGCGCTTTTTAACTTCAACTTTCTACTTTTCAAGGTCATGACGGCTCATGTTATGCGTACCATTGTGGTTTAACAGTACGGCACCATTTGATTAAAAATAGTGATAATATTCAGCCAAACCATGAAATTGATGCATAAATAAAAATGATTGAACGTTTTCACCTACAATTACTGACAGCGGTTGACGAGTGCGGCACCCTGACGCTTGCTGCCGACAAGTTGCATTTGAGTCAGTCAGCACTGAGTCACAGCATCAAAAAGCTGGAGCAGCAACTGGGGACCGCCGTCTGGGAAAAAGACGGCCGTAAACTTCGTCTCACCCAGGCAGGACGGCAAATACTGATCCTTGCCAGACGTTTGTTACCCCAGTTCGAACATACTGAATTAATTCTCACACAAATCGCTAAAGGTCAGCGCGGTTCGTTGCGTATCGGCATGGAATGTCATCCCTGTTACCAATGGCTGTTAAAAGTAGTAAGCCCGTTTCTGGAAACCTGGCCGGGCGTAGAGGTGGATGTGAAGCAGGAGTTTCAGTTCGGCGGCATGGGCGCATTATTCGACTATGATATCGATGTGCTGGTCACCCCTGATCCGCTCTTTAAAAGTGGCGTGACGTTTATACCGGTATTCGATTTTGAGCAACGTCTGGTCGTCAGTCAATCGCACCCACTGGCCAGGTTACAACAAGTTGAACCCAAGGATTTGCACAATGAAACCTTGATCACCTATCCGGTGGAACCGCAGAGATTGGATATTTTCAGTCAATTTCTGGCACCGGCCGGATGCACCGTAAAGCGTCACAGACACATAGAGGCTACCGAGATCATGCTGCAAATGGTCAGTGCCGGGCGCGGTGTGGCAGCTTTACCGGGCTGGTTGGTTGATACCTATGCAAAATCATTGCAACTGGTGAGTTTACGATTAGGCGCTGAAGGGATAATGAAACACATTTATCTGGGCATGCGCAATAATGACGTCAATATCGATTACATTGCCGATTTTGTGCGACTGGCAAAGCAAACAGAAAATCAGGTCGATAAAGGCTAATTAACATTTAATACCAAGCCGCCTGCAAAGCCCCTTTATTTGCTACACTGGCAGTTCTTCTTATCCGACGAAAAACCTGAAGCCAATCATCATTGCTATGAAGCTGTATCAACCTACCCATTATGCCGGCTGGCTGGCTTGTTTTACATTAATAACCTATCTGCTGTCAGTGGCTGGCCTGCTGCATGCGGATGTCGCTACCGTGGCGGCATGGCTTACCCTGTTACCGATGCTTCCCGCCGTCAAGGCT
>JAYZXK010000248.1:0-4224 GCA_036141415.1 Pseudomonadota bacterium | reverse complement strand
ATCGAAAACGAAGCTAACAATGGCGTAGCCAACGAAGCTGGCACTATCGCAATGGCCCGCACTAACGATCCACATTCAGCTACTGCACAGTTTTTCATTAACGTTAAAGACAACGACTTCCTTAACTTCTCCAGCGAGAGTATGAATGGCTGGGGTTATTGTGCATTCGGTAAAGTAACCGAAGGTATGGACGTGGTTGAAAAAATTAAAAATGTAAAAACAGGCAATTACGGTTATCATCAGGATGTGCCGGTTGAAGCTGTTATTATCGAAAAAGCAGTAGTTAGTGAATAATCTGCACATTGCAGCCTGATCACTGAACACGCTCCGGGGAGTCTGCAGGCTCCCTTTTTAATGCCTAAAAGCTAATAATTAATGCCGTTTACTTATTTTATTGCAGACATACATTTAAGCGCTGAGCGTGATGACATCACCGAGTGTTTACTCACCTTTCTTAAGCAGGATGCCCCGCAGGCGGAAGCACTGTACGTGCTTGGCGATCTGTTTGAGTTCTGGTTAGGCGATGACGACGTTACGCCATTGTCTGAACGGGTAGCCAGTGCTTTTAAGGCGTTATCGGCAACTACGCCGGTGTATTTTATTCATGGTAATCGCGACTTTGCGATCCGTGAAGGCTGGACCAAAAAAGCAGGTATGACGCTGCTTCCTGAGCAGCAGGTGATTGACCTTTATGGCACGCCAACCTTACTGCTGCATGGCGATGAATTGTGCACGCTGGATATCGAATATCAGAAATTTCGGAAAAAGGCTCGGGGATGGTGGTGGCCCCGCCTGGTGGGAGCTCTGCCGCTGTGGTTACGCCGCGAGCTGGCTAGACGCGGACGAAAAACCAGTCAGAAAAACCAGCAAAACCTTACCGCTGAGATTATGGATGTCACCCCTGATGAAGTGGTTTACGTTATGGTAAAACACAACGTTCAACAACTCATCCACGGCCACACTCACCGGCCCAATATTCACTCTTTAACCGTGAACGGTAAACCCGCCCACCGGATTGTGGTAGGCGACTGGTATACCCAGGGCAGTGTGTTACGAGTTAGTCCGGTAGATGTGCGGCTGGAAAAACGACAGTTTTTAAAAACAACAGACTAGTTAGTGGCTAACAGCACGTTTTTCAGCAACCGGCAGGCCCGCTCCCATCCAGTTTTTAAACCCACCTTCTAAGTGACAAACGTTATCCATGCCCATTTGCTGAAGTGTTAACGTGGCCAGCGCAGAACGCCAGGCCGACTGACAATACAAAATCAACGGACCAGACTGACCAAACACCTCACGATAATAAGGGCTGTCCGGATCAACCCAAAACTCCAGCATGCCACGCGGCGCGTGAACCGCTTCCGGGATCATACCGTCGCGCTCTAATTCGCGAATGTCTCTGATATCAATGAAACAGGCTTCACTTAACTCATACAGCTCCCTGGCATCTTCCAACGGGATTGTTTTTATTTGCTGCATCGCTTCATCCAGCAATGCTTTATAACCTTTACTGATCGCCATCTGCACTATTCCGGTTTACTAAAACTCAGAGTCTAACCAGCTGGCAGATACCCGACAACAAGACCTTAGTGGTATAGCCGAACTGGCGGTTTACTACTGATGTGCTATAAACAAAAAGGTGTGGATTGTTTATCTGGCCGCCCCCACTACTGTTTAGGACGACCGCGACATCAGGGAAGGAGACAATGTCGGTATTTCTGTTTACCCAGGCTTATTTTATCTACAGCGTGCCCATTCTCGTTGGGTTGTTGCTGTGTACCATAGAAAGCCTGTTTCTGCTGCGCGGCAAATCGTTTTTGGGTTTATTGGATATGCCGCAGCAATTCGGTCGCCCGGAAATTACCCCTTATCACTTTGTTCCGCACACACTGCGGTTATACGAAGTAACCATTGTGTTCTGGTTTATGGTGTTTTTTATCATGTTTGGCACCAGCGGTATGCTGATCCAGCGCTTATACTTTGCCTACTGGCAGGCTTATGCCCCCCAGGCCCTATTGTTTCCTGTTACGCTGGTAGTTGCAGCTACTGCTACTGCGGTGGTTATTCATCATCTGGCACCACGTTTGCGCAGTTATAACAGCCTGCTTGCAAGTGATGAATATGCGGGTCGTATTGCTACAATTGTAGGTTACAGCGAGTTTCTGGGCGCTGAAGTCCGTGCGACGGTGTTTGATCAAAACCACCAACTGCTGAACATTAAGGTTCAGCCAATGGAAGCCAGTGAACGTTTGCTGTGCGGCGATAAGGTGGTGTTGGTTAAGCGCACCAATGAGAGTTGGCTGGCCACCCGGCATATCAGCCACGAACAGTTCAACCCTCAACCCCGGGTGAAAGTTACCCGGTAATGATTAATGCCTGGATAGCTTGTCTACCGCACTGATGATTTGTTTTGAGCCGGAGGCAATTTCACTCATCGAGGTTTTAGTTTCTTCCACGCTCTGAGCTACTTCATCCAACGTTTCAAGCCCCTGTTTAATGGTACTCACAGCATGCTTGGTTGACTGATCGTTGCGAGAAAACACAGCCATGATCTCTTTGGTCGATTCGGTGGTGCGAGACGCCAGCTCCCGCACCTCATCAGCAACCACAGCGAATCCCCTGCCCTGGTCGCCGGCTCTCGCCGCTTCAATAGCAGCGTTAAGTGCCAGCAAATTGGTTTGATCGGCAATCGCGCTGATAGCACTCACCATTTTATTCAGCTCGGTGGATTGTTGCTCCAGTTCACTAATTTCAGACGAGGCTTTGGTCATTTGCTCAGTGAGTGAAGCCAGTGACGCCACGGTTTCGGTCATTAACTGTTGCCCCCTGTCCGCCTGTTCACCAGTTTCGGCAGACATAGAAGACGCCATTTCCGCCGCTTCTTTAATCCTGCGTTCATTGTCTACCTGTTGAGTAACATTACTGGCGAATTTAATGACTTTGTATACTTTTCCATCATCGTCTATCACAGGGTTGTACGATGCTTCAAGCCATACCGGATTGCCATGCTTATCGACCCGCTGAAAACGTCCGGAAATAAACTTACCCCGCGCCAGAGCATCCCAGGTTTGCTGATAATCGGGATCGTCAGTCACCACCTTTGGGCAAAATATACGGTGATGCTTACCGCGAATTTCATTCAGGGAATAACCCGTAGTTTGCAAAAATAGCGAGTTAGCTTTGATGATCACACCGGTGGGCTCAAATTCAATAATGGCCATAGAACGGTCCAGGGCTTCCAGAATATCCTCGTTGCTCAAAGAAGACTGCGTGTCGACTTCCAGCGCGGTTCCGAAGATATCCAGATGATCACACACACCCTCGGCGGTAAAAAGGGGCTGAACAATCAGTTGCACACAAGCATGAGAGTCTGCAGCTTTTAAATTGATACTGCCAGACCAGTGATGGTGATTTTGGATGGCATCAGCCATATTGCTGAAGGCTTTAGATTTAAGGTCGTTCTCAGCAACAATTGACGTAAACGGCTGCCCGGTTACTCTGCCAGCACGGGAGCCGAGCATGGTTTCATTTTTACTTCCACAAATCTGTACCTCGCCGGCCGGTGTTAATCGCCAATACAGGAGATCATTCTTAAGGTTTTCTGAGGCACGTTTATATTGAGCAAGTTCTGCCTGCAGGCTGGCAATTTCCGCTTTTAATTTCTGATTGAACATGGATAACAGGGCTTAAGATAAACTACATTTCATCTGAGTATGGCACAAACCATAGCTTGCGCCATTTGCCTGTATAAAATTTTTGCGCAATTAAATCGAAGACGGTTTGAAAATCTACATTGCCGGTGCGCCACTGTGAAATGCCGGCGCACCGCTGTGAAATTTAAAATCATCATCTACAGACGAAATTAATTCAGCCTCTATATCAGCAAAAAATGCCACCCGCTCAGAAATATCAGCCCCGGCAATTTCCTCTGCCAGGCTCAAATAATCCTGATAGTGTCGGGCTTCAGAACGTAATAATGATATGTAAAAGTCACCCAGTCTTTTATCCACATGAGGAGCCAAAGCGGCAAACCGTTCGCAGGAACGCGCTTCAATGTAAGCGCCGCAAATTAACTTATCAATAAGCGCCTGAGGCTCATAGGTACGCACGTGACGCAACATGCCCCGGGCATAGCGACTGGAGCCAACCGATTCATAAGGAATACCGTACTCCTCCATAATTTCCAGTACCTGATAAAAATGATGCAATTCTTCTTTTATCAGCATG
>JAYZXK010000247.1:0-5953 GCA_036141415.1 Pseudomonadota bacterium | reverse complement strand
CCTGCATATGCATCAGGCACACCGGTACGCCATATTCAGCCACTACCTCACGACAGCCGGGCTCCTGTAACGCCCGAACATCATTGATCAGATCGCCACCGGCGGCCAGCGCTTCGCGCATTACCGGCGCTTTACTGGTATCAATGGATATAACAATATCAGATTGGGTCCGAAGGGCCTCCACTACAGGTACTACCCGTTCGAGCTCCTCATCAAGGCTGACATCCGGGGCCCCCGGGCGGGTGGACTCTCCGCCAATATCAATTATCGTCGCGCCGGCCTCTTCCATCGCCCGGGCCTGCTCAAGCGCAGCTTGCAGGGTATTGTGCTGACCACCATCCGAAAAGGAATCGGGTGTCACGTTTAAGATCCCCATCACCTGGGGCTGAGAAGTAGATAGGGTTATCGATCTGATTTGCATAAAGGATAATAGCTTACGGTAAATACAAAAAAGCGCCGGGATTTCCGGCGCTTTTGGTTAATTGGCCTGAGCTTAACCTGGCAAGTCACCAGGTTTACCTACAGACGGCTTATCAACACCATCATCGGTAATCTCGCCTTCTTTGCTGGGTGCGCCACCACTTGGCTTATCGCCACTTGACGGACGGTCGTCCCAGCCGGCTGGTGGCCGCACATCGCGACGCGCCATCAGGTCATCAATCTGCTTGGCATCAATGGTTTCGTACTTCATCAGTGCGTCTTTCATTGAGTGCAGAATGTCGATGTTTTCTTCGAGGATTTGCTGAGCACGGTCGTAGTTACGATCGATAACAGACTTGATCTCCGCATCAATGGCACGGGCAGTGTCATCAGACATGTTTGATGCCTTTGACATGGATTTACCCAGGAACACCTCGCCTTCTTCTTCGGCGTACAGCATTGGTCCCATCTTGTCTGACAGTCCCCATTGGGTCACCATCTTACGGGCAATATCGGTGGCCCGTTCGATATCGTTGGAAGCACCGGTGGTGACTTTTTCTGAGCCATAAATGATTTGCTCAGCAAGGCGACCACCAAACAAGCTGGAAATCATACTCTCCAGGTGTTGCTTGGTATGGCTTACCCTATCCTGTTCCGGCAGATACATAGTTACGCCCAGCGCGCGACCACGTGGAATGATAGACACTTTGTATACCGGATCATGCTCTGGCACTAAACGACCCACAATGGCGTGACCCGCCTCGTGATAAGCCGTCATGGTTTTCTCTTCCTCAGACATCACCATGGACTTACGCTCAGAGCCCATCATAATTTTATCTTTGGCTTTCTCAAACTCTTCCATCGATACCAGTCGACGGTTAGCTCGCGCCGCAAACAGTGCCGCTTCGTTTACCAGGTTGGCCAGGTCGGCACCAGAGAAACCTGGTGTACCGCGGGCAATCACCGATGGTTCAACATCGTCAGCAACCGGTACCTTACGTACGTGTACTTTAAGGATCTGTTCACGGCCACGAATATCCGGCAAGCCAACAACTACCTGACGGTCGAAGCGACCAGGGCGTAGCAGCGCCGGGTCAAGCACATCCGGACGGTTAGTCGCGGCGATAACGATGATACCTTCGTGACCTTCAAAGCCATCCATTTCTACCAGCATCTGGTTAAGGGTTTGCTCACGCTCGTCGTGACCACCACCTAAACCGGCGCCACGCTGACGGCCAACGGCATCGATTTCGTCAATAAAGATAATACATGGCGCCGCTTTACGCGCTTGTTCAAACATATCGCGAACCCGCGATGCACCCACACCCACAAACATTTCGACGAAATCAGAACCTGAGATAGTAAAGAACGGTACTTTCGCTTCACCGGCAATGGCTTTTGCCAGCAGGGTTTTACCCGTACCAGGAGGGCCTACCATCAGCACGCCCTTAGGGATCTTACCGCCCAGTTTCTGGAATTTTGACGGGTCGCGCAGAAAATCAACCAACTCGGATACATCTTCCTTGGCTTCGTCGCAACCGGCAACGTCAGCAAAGGTCGTTTTGATTTGATCTTCACTCAGTAAGCGCGCTTTGCTCTTACCAAATGACATTGCGCCACGGCCACCACCGCCCTGCATTTGTCGCATGAAAAATATCCATACGGCGATAAGGAGTAGCATTGGGAACCACGAGATGAAAATAGATGTCAGAATGGACGGTTGCTCAGGCGGCTCACCCAGCACGCGAACGTCCTGCTTAACCAAATCTGATATCAGTTGGTCGTCAAAATACGGGATGTAAGTCTTGAAGGTTTCACCTGAACGCTTCACACCACGGATTTCGTTAGTGTCACTACTTATCCGGACCTCACGAATGGTGCCTTGTTTTACTTCCTTCAGAAATGTGGTGTAGTCAGTTTGTGCCCGGCCAGATTCGCTGGGAGAAAAACTTTGGAAAACCGCCATTAAAACTACTGCGATCACCAACCACAAGATTAAGTTTTTTGCCATGTCGCTCAATGCTACTAACCTCTGTAAAAATCATCCGGTCTTAATGTGACGCCAAATTGCGCCACTAAAAACAACCGGTGAGTGTCTCAAAAACGCGATAACTAAGCCTACTATACTTTACAAGTGCTTGCTACCTAATACGCTTCTCTGCTACGCGCTCCGGGCAGTTCCGAGGCACGTAATATTTAGGTTCAGATAAAGTTTTTGTTACCGCAAAAACACCATCCGAACATTCCCACCACTATTACGCACTAAGACTGCAAATCTTTTGCCAGGTTCCAGTCATTTACTGCGCAAATTCCCTGTTGGCTGTAAACCGCGAGCTCCTGAGGAGAATCGCACCGTTTTTTTAGCCACCGAGCAGGTAGACCCTTGCTGATTTACCTTTTCTACGGGCTATCCAGTCAATCTGTTCAATCCTGAAATTAAAAGTATTTGGTAAACTCCGCCTTACCAGTTAAACGAGTTAGCCCATCCATTTAAGGAAATGCTCAATTTATCAACGGATAGACGTGGCTGGAGACGACTTTTTTGTCTTTACCACGCGATCTCGTTAGGATTGTAGTCGAGATGGCGTTAGAATACGCGTTTTCAAGACAGACTTTGCACTTAAATTGTAAGAAAAACTTAAATAATGAAACTTTCAAATAAACAAAAGCAATTCCTTAAAGGCCTGGCTCACCCGTTAAAACCCGTTGTTCAGCTTGGCGGCAATGGTTTAACCGAGGGTGTACTGGCGGAAATCGACAACGCATTAAACCATCACGAATTAATTAAGGTAAAAGTCCCGTCTGATGACCGGGAAGAAAAGGCGCTGATAATGGACGCCATTATACGCGAAACCGCTAGCGAGAAATTACAGGTGATTGGCCACACGTTGATTCTGTTTCGCCCCAGCGAAGAATGTAAAATTCAGTTGCCAAAATAAGCTTCCATAACACCTTCTGCACTTCCCCTTTCCGTAAACGTTAGGTAACATAGCTTAACATTTTACTAACAATAAACGGAGTTGCAATGCAGATAGCCAACCATACAGCTGTGATCACCGGCGGGTGTTCAGGGCTGGGCCTGGCGGTTGCCAAACAGCTGGTGTCAATGGGCGCCAATGTTGTACTTATCGATATCAACAGTGAAGCCGGCGCCAGACAGCAAGCTGAGTTAGGTGCTGACAACACCCTGTTTATCAATGCCGATGTCACCAGTGAACAAGCCATCAGTACTGCGCTGGATAGTGCCGTGGAGCGCTTTGGCGCAGTTCATTTTTGCGTAAATTGTGCGGGTATCGCCCCGGCAGAGCGTTTACTCAATAAACAGGGCGAGCCCGCCAGTCTGACGCGTTTTAATCAGACACTGTCAATTAACCTCAGTGGTACCTACAACGTAGCGCGGCTGGCCGCGGCGAAGATGGCAGAAAATGCTCCCCACCCAGTCACTGGCGAACGCGGCGTAATCATCAACACGGCGTCCATCGCCGGTTACGAAGGTCAGATTGGCCAAACCGCTTATGCAGCAAGTAAAGCAGCAATTATTGGCTTAACACTGCCGATGGCAAGGGATCTGTCGAACCTGGGAATTCGGGTTAACAGCATTGCGCCGGGCGTGATGGGCACACCGCTACTTACAGCTATGCCGCAACAGGTGCAGGACGCGCTGGGTGCAAACGTTCCTTTTCCGGCCCGCCTTGGCAGCCCGGAAGAGTTTGCCCACCTTGCCCAGCATATTTGCCAGAATAGTTATATAAACGGCGAAACCATCCGTCTGGACGGTGCATTACGCATGCAGCCTAAATAAATAAAGGTCAAAATGAATTATCGGGCTGCAGGCCAGTCCGCTAAGTAACACGCCGGCTTTATTCTTCTGCGCCATTCACTGTACAGGCAATCTGATACAAGCGCTTAACGGCCAGGTCATTTACGGTATTTTTCGGATACCGGCCACGACTTGACAGGACACCGGCTTCTTTCTCCATCAGCAGTTCAAGCGCATCATCCACGGTTTCCACACTGTAGATAGCAAACTGACCTTTTTTTACCGCATCCATTACGGCTTTATCGAGCACCAGATGACGAACATTGGATTTGGGGATAATCACGCCCTGCTCACCATTTAAACCGCGATGCTGGCAAACATCGAAGAAGCCTTCGATTTTTTCATTCACACCGCCCACTGCCTGCACTTCACCGTACTGGTTAATGGAGCCGGTGACCGCCAACGACTGCCGGGCAGGAATATCAGTAATCGCTGAAATCAGCGCCACCAGTTCGCCTAAGGAAGCGCTGTCGCCGTCGATATGGCCGTAAGATTGCTCCAACGCAATGTTCGCGGATACGGTTAACGGAAAGGCCTGCGCGTATTTGTTACCGAGATAGCCGGTGAGTAGCATTACCCCTTTAGAGTGGATCGGCTGCCCCAGCTCAACTTCCCTCTCAATATCCACCACACCACTGGCGCCAGCATAAACCGTGGCGGTGATACGTGCCGGCGTGCCAAACGCCGTATCGCCAATATCCATCACCGTCAGGCCATTTACCTTACCGATAGCTTTACCCTCGGTTGCAATGAGCACCTGGCCCTCTTTTATATCGTTTAACAACGAGGTACTAACACGGCCGGTGCGGCGTTTTTTAGCCATCAGAGCCGAGTTCAGATGACTTAAATCTATTTGCGTATCACCCACTTTCATGCAGAAATAATGGGCCTCATTGAGCAACTCGATGACATCGGCAAAATGTGCCGACAGCTTTTCCTGATGTTCTGCCATGCGCAAAGAATACTCAACCAGGCGGTACATGGCTGGCTGGGTAATACCTGTCAGGCCAAGCTGTATGATTTTCTTACGCACCCGGCCAACAAAATCAAACAAGTTTTGCCGGGTTGCACTGATTTCATGGTCAAAATCCACCAGTACCCGAAACAGCTCATTAAACTCTGAGTCGTAATCCTGCAAGGTATAGTAAAGGTCGCGGGAGCCCATCAGGATAACCTTCACTTTCAGGTCGATGGCCTGGGGCATCAGTGTCATGGCACTGGCCATACCCACATCCTGTTGCGGCAAATCCATTTTTAACTTACCAAACTTGATCGCCAGTTTAAGTGCTTCCCATACATAGGGCTGATGTAGCAGTTGATCCGCGTCGAGCAGCAGATACCCACCGTTAGCCTTGTGCAGCGCGCCCGGGCGGATCATTTTATAGTTGGTGTACATTGCCCCGCCTAAATGGGTGTACTCAATTAAGCCAAACAGGTTCTGGTAAGTTGGATTGGGCTCATAAACAACCGGCGCACCGCCTTCCAGGCTATGCGCACAGATAACATTTGGCAGAAAATGCTCTTCGAGGATCTCCCGGCGGTCGCGTTCATCCAGCTTTTCAGCTTTAGGATCTTCAGTCAGAAAAGCAATCACCGCTTCAATCAGGTGCGACTTTAACTGCCGCAGGTGTTTAAGCACCCCCAGGTCACCAGAATACTTATGTTCCAATTCCTTAAGCAGTGGCCGAATGCCGTGTTCTGCGGTATCCCGGT
>JAYZXK010000246.1:0-6612 GCA_036141415.1 Pseudomonadota bacterium | reverse complement strand
AGGGGAATCGAGAACACTAATCAACCCTTTGCAAATAATGGCAGAGGTCAGGGTTGATGTGTTTGAGTGCATTATTGCACTGAGTGCCCCAATTACTCAGGTGTAGCAGGGGGCGTCTGTTTAGCGAGCACTTCCTGTAAACCTTTTTGCATTAGTGCGGTGCGGCGTTGATTAATCATTTGCCGGGAGATAATCAGCCCGAGCAACAAGGCGGCTATGGGTAGCCAACTACCGTAGCCAAAAAACGAATACAAAATGCCACCCAGGCCAAAAATCATAAATACCGGTAGCAGCAAGCAATACATTTGGAACAGGCGTTTCGCCGGGGGATTGAAGCTGGTGTCGCGGGCTTTTTCCAGCAAGGTAAACTGTTCATGACGTTCGCGATCGGCGATTTCCGGGAATTGGTCGATATATTCTTTAATATCCATAACTGACATCTAGACGTTATTTTTGCTGCAAAGTGTAGGCGCAGCGAATTCACAATGCAATCCTATGGTAGCCTAACCTGATTAAGTAAGATATCCACGGCTTCAGAAACCCATTCAGCGATTCTGCTCTGGTCGGGGATAAAATCCGGATGTAACAGACAATACATCTGTGATGTGCCTCGCAACACGGTAATGAAATCGGTTGCCAGACGCAGCGGTTCGCAACCGTTATCAGCCAGTTCATGTTTTTGTAGGGCGCGGTTAATGGCTTCGGCAATCACCGGCAGGATGCTGGCAGGCCCGGCATCGTAAAAGGTTTTCGCCAGCCCTGGGAAGCGCGGTGCTTCGGCGACCACTGCGCGAAATAATGCCAGGTTTTCCCTGGCCAGTAATAAGGTTAGATAAGCTTCACCAATACGCGACAACGACTCTGAAAAGTTAGCATCAGGCAGACCAATGGTTCTGACCTGTTCAATAAAGTGTTTGCATTGGGTACTCACTACTGAGGCAAATAAGCTCTCTTTGGTGGGAAAGTGATTATATAAGGTGGCTTTAGAAACACCGGCCTTTTTTTGGATCAGATCGGTAGTGGCGCCATTGTAACCGTACTGCAGAAAATAGTAACAAGCCGCTGTAATAATGGCCTGGGTCTTTTGTTGCTTCTTATTGAGAGACATGAAGTTTTTACTAATGGGGAAATTAACGACCATGGTAACGGCTTACCCGGCTCAGACAATGCCGTACAGGGCAGGATTGACTGCGTTTATCGCATCGGGCGGCAGATTTTTACAAACTGTTAAAGGACAAATGATCCTGGTAATGGTAGGATCGCCGACCGATTTTTAACCACCTCAGTGCTGAGATAGTAATGTTTGATATCATCACGAGTAAAGAAAGTAACGTAAAAAATGACGTGCTCTCAGGAATAACCGTTGCCCTGGCATTGGTGCCTGAAGCCGTTGCTTTTGCATTTGTTGCCGGCGTTGAGCCGATGATAGGCCTGTATGCGGCCTTTATGATGGGGCTGATTACCTCTGCCATTGGTGGCCGCCCGGGCATGATTTCCGGTGCAACAGGTGCAATGGCAGTGGTCATGGTTGCCTTGGTTGCCGAACACGGCGTCCAGTACCTGTTCGCTGCAGTGTTATTGGCCGGTTTGTTGCAAATTTTGTGTGGCGTATTTCGCTTAGGAAAGTTTATTCGCCTGGTGCCTTACCCGGTTATGCTGGGCTTTGTGAACGGCCTTGCTATCGTGATTTTCCTGGCCCAGTTGGGGCAGTTTAAAGTCACCGGCGCGCTGGGTACCCAGGAGTGGATGAGCGGCACTATGCTCTACATCATGCTGGGACTGGTTGCATTAACCATGGCAATCATCTACTTATTGCCAAAACTGACCAAAGCAGTACCCGCATCGCTGGCGGCTATTATCACTATCACATTGTTAGTGCACGGACTGGATCTGGAAGCCCGCACGGTTATCGACTTTGTGCGCGACATGCTCCCGGTTGACCAGCGCGACAGCGCCACCCTGGCTGGTGAGCTGCCGACGTTTGCTATCCCCATGGTGCCATTTAACTGGGATACGCTGATGATCATCTTACCAACCTCGGTCATTTTGTGTCTGGTGGGCCTGATTGAATCACTGTTAACCCTCACCCTGATTGATGAAATGACCAATACCCGTGGCCGTGGCAACAAAGAATGTATTGGCCAGGGGGTTGCGAACACCGTGAACGGTTTCTTTGGTGGTATGGGGGGTTGTGCCATGATTGGCCAGAGCATGATTAACATTAACTCTGGTGGTCGCGGACGCTTATCCGGTATCACTGCCGCAGTAGTATTGCTGGGCTTTATTTTATTTGCCGCGCCGCTGATTGAAATGATCCCACTGGCTGCACTGGTTGGTGTAATGTTTGTGGTAGTAATAGGCACCTTCGAATGGGCATCGTTCCGCATTATCCGGGGCGTTAACAAAGAAGATGCTTTTGTGTTGTTCCTGGTAACCGCCGTTACCGTTATTGCCGACCTGGCCATTGCCGTGGTGGTTGGGGTAATTGTTTCTGCGCTGGTGTTTGCCTGGAAAGCCGCTCGCTATATTGAGTCAAAATCGCACATCGATAATGATGGCTGGAAAGTCTACGAGCTGCGTGGCCCGGTATTCTTTGGTTCAGTGAGTCACTTTAAAGACTTGTTCGATGTGGCCAATGACCCGGAAGATGTGGTTATCGATTTTAAGAATAGCCGAATCTGGGATTCATCAGGCATTGATGCGCTGGATGGTCTGGCCGACAAATACGAGCAGGCGGGTAAGAAACTGCATATTCGCCACGTGAGTCAGGAATGCCAGAGCTTGCTTAACAAGGCCGGTAAATTCGTTGAGATAAACGTTAACGAAGACCCTCGTTACCGGGTAGCAACCGACAAGCTGGCCTAACCGACCAACCAAAAATAAATAAAGGGGTCAGAGTACATTATTTCTTTAACAATAATGTACTCTGACCCCTTTATTGTTTATTCGTTAATCGCGTTTTGCTGCCAGGTAGTTAAACAGTTCCAGGCGTTCAGTTGGCGTCAGGTCACGACCAATCTGCACCTTATATTTACCGTTAACAATGAAGGTAGGGACCGAGCGTACTTCGCGGCGGTAGTCTTCTACGACTTTATTGTTCTTGCCCAGCATGGATTTAACGCCAAAGCTTTTAGCCAGCTTATCGAATTTTGCTGAATCCACACCGTTGATAATAAAGATGTTACGGATGTCTTTCATGCCAGTAATGGTGGCACGTTGTTTATGGATATAGTTAAAAATTGCGGCACTCAGCTTGTCTTCCTGCTTCAGTGCTTTCGCGATTAACATACCCGTGGTCACTTCATCCTGCACTTCCTGACTGGCGTAAGGCATGAAGTTAACGTGTACTTTTTCGAACTTAACACCTTCATCCAGCGACTTTTTAAGTTCGGCTACGAATGGCTCTGTGCGGTAGCAGTGCGGACACCAGTAGGAGAAAAACTCGACGACTTGTGGCGAGTCACTTAAGGGTTTATCGATTTCTTCGTAATGTTTACCTTCTTCCCACTTAACAGCGGCAGAGGCCTGTAATGGAATCAGCAATGCTAGTACAACCCACAAAGCAAACTTCTTCATTCGAGTGTTTTCCTTTCTAATTCAAGTAAACGTTGAGATTATCATACCGCTAAATAATCGCCTAGTCAGTGACGACCAGGCGAATTAAATGGCATTAACGGTTAAAAGCGATAGCTGGTATGCACCAGGAAGCGCCGCTGGGCACCGCGGTAGCCAATGATATCTTCATAGTCTTCAGACAATGCATTATCCACTCGGACCCCAAACTGCCACTGTTGGTTCCAGTCATAGTTCACGTTTATGCTGGTTAGCCAGTACGGATCAAGACTGAGAACTTCGCCGCTGAATGACGTGGGCGGGTAAAAGATATCCTGACGCACGCCGGTGTAATCTGCTTTGATATAAACAGATAAACCCTGAACCGGTAATGAATGGCGGTAGGTTACCGAGCCGGTGTGGTTAGGGCGACGCAGTTCAACCGCCTGATCGGCGCCATCACCGCTGGTGGCATCCAGATAGCTGTAGTGGGCAGTGAACTGCCAGGTATCAGCAACCCATTGCAGCGATGCTTCAAAGCCGTCGCGGCGGGAATCCTGACTGGCATTGGCCACCGAGCTTAAGCCACTGGCGCTATCCCATACACTGGTGATTTCGTTTTCCAGGCGCGTAGAAAATACGCTGAAATCGGCTGAAAGCTGACGGCTGAACTGGCTTTGCAGTCCCACTTCAAACTCCCGGCTTTGTTCTGGCTTGAGATCAGGGTTACCAATAAACTGGGCCGGATAATAGCCGAACAGCTCAGTGAAGTTAGGGGTTTTAACAGCCTGGCTGATGCTGGCAAAAACATTAACCTGACGGCTCAGGGCATAGTGTGCACCGGCGCGATAACTCCAGGCCTTTTCGAAGCGATCGTTATCGTCGTAGCGTACGCTGAACTGCGTAGTCAGCTCATCTGTGCCCAGCCCGGTTAACTCCGCAAAAATACTGCTGGTGCTGTCATCGCCGCGGTAGTTCGGATCGCCCCAGTCAGCCGGCCCGCGCTGTTCGAACTCGCGACGGAGTAACTCAGTGCCAATAGCAAACTTGGCCACGTCGGTAGTGATAAATTGAGTCCAGTTGAGCTGCTTACGCTCTCCGGTAGTACCACCAGCGTCAAAACCGCTGCTCAGGTTGTCGTTATCATCCTTGTGGTACTGGGCTTTAAGTTCGCTGATATAGCCTAACTCAGCGATAGCCAGGTTCCACTGTAAATAGGAGGTTAACTGGTCGCCATCGGTAACGTTGTCGGCATCCGCTGGCAGGCCGGTGGTGAAGTCGCTTGCATCATAGTCGTTGCGATAATCAACCATACGTGTACCGGCCATAAAGGTGTTACTGGCGGTTGCCTGCCAGTTCAGTCCAAAGCCGGCGGTGGTATTGCGGTAACCGTCGTCTTCGCCGCCGGTACGCGACACATTGTCGCCATCGGTATTAAAGTGATTGGCGTACAGAGACACATTCAGGTTGTCCAGCGACTGCTGAGTTGAGACGGAAGCACGATAGGTGCTGGCGTTACCAATACCAGCACTCAGTGACGTGTTGTCATTACTCTCACTGCCCGCTTTAGTTGTGATGCTGAGTACACCAGACACCGCACCGCTGCCCCACAGTGCACTTTGCGCACCACGCAGTAATTCAACTCTGGCAATATTATCAGCGGTGAGATGGGCAAAATCTACCAGGCCACCCTGGCTGAGATCGTTTACAATCACGCCGTCGATTAGTACCAACAGGTGATTGGTTTCGCTACCACGCAAACGCAGTTCGGTTAGTGAACCGGGGCTGCCTGACTGACTCAGACTCACGCCGGGCATACCGCGTAATAAATCAGTTAATTGAGTAGCACCTGCAGCCTGAATATCTTCTTCGGTAAGGACTGAGACGGAGGCCGCCAGTTTATCCAGGCTAACCGGTAAACGAGAACCGGTAACAGTAATGGTTTCTACCGAGGATTGTTGGGCGCTGGCAATATTCGCGGCGCACACAAGGGCTACCGCACAGGAAAGGGATCGAATTTTCATAAAAGGCTCTTTTAACAGCACTCCCGCCGAGTGCTAAGACGGATAAGAAGTGGCAACCGGCCCGTTATGAGCAGTTGCCGACGCAGCGCAGGCCGGTCTCCGGGCTTTCAGTCATGCCGGGGCATGAATTCCCGCCTTCCCGATAGTCGGTGGCGTAGGGGAATCGTATTAACATGTGCATGCAATACGTGATTACCGTTGCGGGGGCAGCGTAAGCTTTTCACTTACTTCCCGATTATCCCGATGAACGTGCATCAGGCACCTGAGCGGGCGGGATTATAACGGGAGCGCCATCGGATAAATAGCCCCGTGGGTAAAAATGCAAGCTGATCCGCGCTGTGAACCTATGACTTTATGTGCCTGCATTGATTGGACCAGGGCTTTAAAGGCAGCATGATTTGCGTGTCATTGTGCCATTCTATCGTTAGCGGCTCACCTGCATCGGCACTGCTTTCGGCATTAACCGGCTTGCCGGAACCATGATTCACCTGGGCATCCTGATTTTTGTTGACGTTTAGCACGATTGCCAGTCGGCTCCCTGGCTCAAGTAGCTTAGCCGTCATCCGCGCATTCACTATAGGCAGTGAGGTTTTCTTTCCCGGTGTAAGTAATTGTCGTTGTTGCATAGAGTGGGCATAGCTGGCCCTGCTGCGATAGGTATTTAAGTGAAACACCTCACCTTCTGCCGATATGGCATAAAAGTTATAGCCAATATCAACATCCTGTTTGTTGGTGCTTATTACAATATTGCCGGTTATAGCACCGGCCAGTTCCATTGGTGAGGTAAAAGCTTCGGTAACATACACTAAGCCGGTTTCGTCGTTGATCTTATCCTGAATCAATGGCCAGGGGCTGACATTTCTTTGGGTGGTACGGTCGGCCATATCAACCGTCATTTCGATACTGGCTGGCAGATGCTCCTGGCGGGTGAGTAACCGGTACTGACCATTTGCTAGTTGAGTGGTGCCCAGATAATACTGCACGCCCCGGGAATTTAACCCGGCGAGTGATTCTGCATGTCGCCACTGATTGCTGC
>JAYZXK010000245.1:0-18871 GCA_036141415.1 Pseudomonadota bacterium | reverse complement strand
TTCTCTACTCATCCCACGGCCCTGATCCTGCTTGAGATCCTGTTAATGAAATTCCTGCTGGCCACTTTTGCCATTGGTCTTGGTATCCCAGGCGGGATTATTGGTCCGGTGATGGTACTGGGTATGTTGTCTGGTGCCGTGTTACTTCTGCCCATAGCACACTGGTTACCGCTGGAGGATTTCACCTCCAGTTTTGCCCTGCTCGGCATTGCCGGCATGCTTACCGCAGTATTACACGCGCCGCTGGCCGCGTTGTCTGCTGTAATGGAATTGTCTTATCGGCCGGAAATCATCCTGCCCGCAATATTGGTCATCGTACCGGCTTACGTTACCGCCACGCAATTTTTGGGTAACCGCTCCATTTTTATTCAGCAGCTGGATTTTCAGAAGTTACCCTATGCCATTACCTCGATTCGCGAGGCGCTGGAAAAAACCGGCGTACTGGCGGCTATGGAAAGAGACTTTAAGCTTTTTTATGATGCACCAGAGGCGGCATTGGAAAAAGTGCTATCAGATAATCCTACCCAAACGGTGATTCAACAAAAGCGTTTTGAACAGGATATTAACTATTCCTGGGTGCATTATGACGTTAGCTTGGATCGCCACGCCCACCCTATTAGCTACCAGGCTATGCAGGGGGTATCAGCCCAGGCGACGCTCGCTGAAGTGTATGAGCTATTGAAAAGTACCCGCTCGGGGGCAGTTTATATATTCGAAGATGATCCAGCCAAACTCACCGGCGTAATTACCTGGAACCGCTTACAGAGTTTTCTGCAACGCGCTCAGTTTTAAAAAGAGAAAAGACAATGACAATACTGTGGTTAAAAGCCCTGCACATTTTTTTTATGGTGGCCTGGTTTGCCGGTATTTTTTATTTACCCCGCTTGTTTGTTTACCATGCCGAAACGGATGAGCAGGCGGTTAAAAACCAGTTCAAAGTAATGGAGCGCCGCCTGTGGCTGTTTGTTACCCCTTTTGCACTGTTAACCTTGATATTTGGGCTGGCTCTCATCTACACTTACGGTTATGCATGGTTTGCAGCATCGACCTGGTTGCATATCAAGGTAGTGCTGGTGGCTTTGCTGTACGTTTATCATTTTTATCTGTGGTCGCTGGTTAAACAGTTTGCTGCCGATAAGATCACGCATTCGTCGCGCTATTTCCGTATTTTAAATGAAGCACCTGTACTGATTTTACTCGCCGTGGTATTACTGGCGGTGGTAAAATTTATTTAGGGCAAAATTGCTATTAAGCCCTGCTAACCCACACACCCAAATGGAAGTCGTGGTGTTTTAAAGGACCAACTTAAATGGATGTAAACAACCAGTTGCTGAAGGAACTTCTGCATAAAACCGATATTGCCTTTCGCGCCCTGATGGATGAGCCTGCGTCTTCTGAACGCCAGTCAGCCTACGACGAAGCGAAGATGGAGCTTGATCGCTACGTGGTTAAGTTTCGCGAACAGCTTCAGTATCGTCATAGTCAGAAAGTCCGCTAAGCGCTATTCTCCGGTTGTCTTTGGGACCACCTCAAACTGATTAGGCAGTACCTGCACTAATTCGCCACTGATCGCTACATACTCTTTTAACATCGATGGCAAACTCTCTGCCAGGCGAGGCAAACCAGCGGTCAGCTGCTGGCGCTTTTCAGCCGGTGTTTGTTGCAACCTCGATTGCGGATCGGCCAGTGTAGTGAATAACTTTAAACAGCGGTTGAGCCGGCCCGAAAGCGCAGGTAAATCCAACGTTTGCTCACCCATTTGCCAGGCTTGTTGCCATTGTTTTTCCAGCTGTTGATGCGCCGTTAACAAGCCTTTTAGCCACTGTTGTAACTCGTCATGTTGCAAGCCGTCACCGCGCCACTGACAGGCTTCAGGCAGTAAACGTTCATCCTTACGCATGTTATCCAGAATATCCCGTAACCGATTCATCAGATAGTCGGCCAACTCATCAGCCTGTTGCTTGCTGACCGCAGTATTCGCATCGGCCCGGATCACCCAGGGCATCCACTGCTCCGGCATGGGGATTTCCGGGCAGGCGGCAACGCCAAAAATAAGCCCTTCCAGATACGCCTGCTCCGGTAATACGGCAACCATTGCCAGTGTTTCATAGTCAGTCTTACTGCTAACCATGCCATTCCCCTGAGATACTAAATGGTGTTAATGTACTTTATATCGAGCGTAACCGCTCATAGCACGTGCCCGTACATCCAATAATAAGAAGAGTGTAACATGTCGCAACGTCGAACCAAGTCAGGGTTTATTATTGCTGCCGCCTTTATCGGCCCAGGTACCGTATCCACCGCCAGTCTGGCCGGTGCTAACTTTGGCTTTCATCTGGTCTGGGCGTTGGTATTTTCGGTACTGGCCACCATTATTCTGCAGGACATGGCGGTAAGACTCGGCTATGCCACACGTTCAGGGATGAGTGAAGCGTTAAGAACCCAGATCGCTAATCCGTTTTTCCGCGTGCTGTTGTCTTTGCTGGTTGTCGGCGCCATTGGCATTGGCAATGCGGCCTATGAATCAGGAAACCTGACCGGAGCCGCCATTGGCCTGAACAGTATTGCCGGCATTGGTATCCCGGCCTGGAGCTGTCTGCTCGGCGGATTAGCCATCCTGCTGCTTTGGAGCGGCCACTACAAGCTAATCGAAACGGTACTGGTGATGCTGGTTGCCATTATGGCCATGGTATTTGTGGTTACGTTTGCGGTGAGTGAACCAGACTGGGGAGCAATGGCTGGCCAGTTATTCGCACCGGTGGCCTCTATGGACAGCATTACCACCATTCTGGCCCTGATCGGCACTACCATTGTGCCCTATAACCTGTTTTTGCATGCCAGTCTGGTTGCGCAAAACGAGCGGGATGGATCTCAGCCTGCCGGCTATTATCGTCGCCAGTCGGCGCTGGCCATTGGCGTTGGCGGTCTGATAACGCTGTTTATTATGGCCACCGCCATGCAGGCATTTTATGGCCAGGCCGAGGCACTGAATGCCGGAAATCTGGCCAAACAACTGGCGCCGCTGTTAGGTGACTTCGCCGAACTGTTTTTTGCCCTGGGTATGTTTGCCGCAGGCTTAACCAGTGCGATTACGGCGCCTCTGGCGGCGGCGTATGCCGTAACCGGCGCATTAAACAAACCCTCAGACATGCGTGGTATATGGTTCAGGGCGGTCTGGCTGAGCATTATTATTATCGGCGTCGGGTTTACTTTAAGCGGCACTAAGCCTTTGATGGCAATTATGTTTGCCCAGGCGGCGAATGGCTTGTTGTTACCTGTTATTGCACTGCTGCTGTTATTTATGATGAACCGCCACTCGCAGTTAGGCTTGTTAAAAAACCACTGGAGTGCCAATGTGGCCGGGCTGGCTGTGGTGGGCTTAATTGGCTGGCTTAGCTGGCAAAAATTTATGTAAGGCATGGGCCCCGATAGCTATCGGGCCCCGGAAAAACCTTTCCACTAAGCTATCCTAGCTGCTCAGTCGGTCGAGAATATCTTTAAGCATGGCGCGGCTGCAGCCAAAGTTGATCCGGAAGAATCCTGGCTCACCAAAGTCTCGGCCCGGAGATGGCCCTACGCCTTTACTCTCACACCATTTCAGCACGTCTTCAACACCCAGGCCGGTTGCATCAATCCAGGCCAGGAAGGTGGCCTCTGATGACACCACTTCAAGTCCGTCAATGGCGTTGATACGCTCAACCAGGTAATCGCGGTTCCCACGCAGATAATCAATCTGCTCTGCCAGCCAGTCGTCACACTGGGTAAAGGCCACTTCAGTTGCTACCAGTCCCATCACATTTGCCCACGGCACAATACCCGCTGCCCCCTGAGTAAACTTACGCCGCAAAGAGGCATCCGGAATAATCGCAAAAGAGGTCCCCAAGCCAGCCACATTAAAGGTTTTACTGGCCGCCATCAGAGTAACACTGCGGTTAGCCAGCTGTTCAACACGACCAGCCGGAATGTGACGCACGCCCTCTTCCAGGATCAGATCGCAGTGGATCTCATCAGAACACAGTGCCACATTATGACGGGCACAAATCCCCGCAATGGCATCTATCTCAGCCTGAGTCATTACTGAGCCCACCGGATTCATTGGGTTACACAGAATCATCAACTTACACAGCGGATCGGCGGCTTGCTCTTCCAGCGCAGACAGGTCGATGGTCCAGCGTCCGGCTTCCAGTTTGGTGGGAATATCTATGCGCTGGGTATTATTTAAGCCTGGCGCTGCCAGCAAGGGCGGGTAATTAGGCGATTGAATAAGCACCTTATCACCAGCTTCGCAATAAGCTTTAATGGCCACATTAAAGGCCGGTACTACGCCAGGAGTCCAGACTATCCAGTCGGCTTCGATGGCCCAGTCATGCTTATCTTTAAGCCAGCGCACCACGGCCTGATTAGCCGGCTGATGCTGAGCCGGCAGTGAGTAGCCTAAATTGCCGTACTCGGTTTGTTTCTGAATCGCCTCAAGAATCGGCTGGGCACAGCGAAATTCGGTATCGGCGACCCAACAGGGGATCACGTCCTGTCCTGCGTATTTTTGCCATTTGAAAGACCAGAAGTCGCGACGATCGGGGGTATTATCAAATTGACTCAATGTTGCTACCTTTTAATTCGGAGTAAGCGGCATACACCACTATTTTGCATATGACGACATAGTTTGCTTGATCAGACTCACCAGCTTTTTGCGCACAATGGGCTTTACCAGATAGGCAACCGCCCCTAATTGACGGGCAAGTAATTTGGTTTGTCTGGACTCGTAGGCGGTCATAAAGATGAAGGGAAACATTAAATCTGCCGATCGAACGTCCCGCAATAAGGCCAGCCCATCAAATCCGGGCATCACCATATCACTAATTACCATGTCGAGTGAATCGGATGTTTGTTTAAGCAGGAATTCACGCGCCAATGTACTGTTTGAAAAACTAACAACATTTACCGGCAATTCAGACGCCAGTACATCCACTATGAGTTCGAGTGTGATTTCGTCGTCGTCGATTACAGCAATATTGAGTGGTTGCATGATCCATCAGAAAAACAATAAACAGGCTATAATTTTAATAGAAAAAGGCCGGTTGTGTTAACAACCGGCCTTTTTACTTGAACCATTCAACGATTCACAGACAACCGTGAATTACTTCGGCGCGCGTGATGCCCGCTTACGATCGTTTTCGGTCAACAGCTTCTTACGAATGCGAATGCTTTCCGGCGTGACTTCTACCAGTTCGTCATCGTCGATAAACTCGAGTGCCTGTTCCAGTGACATCTTCACCGGCGGCACCAAAGTTTGCGCTTCATCAGTTCCTGATGCACGAACGTTAGTCAGTTGCTTGCCTTTTAACGCGTTTACGGTCAGGTCGTTGTCACGGCTGTGAATACCGATTACCATCCCTTCGTATACTTCAACACCGTGTCCGATAAACAGACGGCCACGTTCCTGCAGGTTAAACAGGGCGTTAGTCAGCGCTTTACCGTTAGCGTTAGCAATCAGTACACCATTCTTACGCTTACCAATTACGCCACCTTTGTGCGGGCCGTAGTGGTCGAATGAATGGTACAGCAAGCCTGAACCCGAGGTCAGTGTCATAAAGTCAGTCTGGAAACCAATTAAGCCACGGCTGGGGATCATAAAGTCGATACGTACACGACCTTTACCATCCGGTGACATGTCGGTCATTTCTGCTTTACGCAGACCCAGTTGCTCCATGATAGAGCCCTGGTGCTGCTCTTCACAGTCGATAGTCAGCGTTTCAAACGGTTCCAGCAACTGGCCGTCTTCTTCTTTGATGATTACTTCCGGACGTGATACCGCCAGCTCGTAACCTTCACGTCGCATGTTTTCAATCAGGATACCTAAGTGCAGTTCACCACGGCCTGATACGCGGAATTTATCCGGGTCGCTGGTTTCTTCAACGCGCAGTGCAACGTTGTGGACCAGTTCGTCCTGCAGACGCTCAAGGATGTTACGTGAAGTGACGTATTTACCTTCTTTACCGGCAAATGGTGACGTGTTGACCTGGAAGGTCATGGTTACCGTTGGTTCATCAACGGTTAACGCCGGTAATGCTTCAACAGTGTTAACGTCACAGATGGTGTCTGAAATTTTCAGTTCACCCAGACCACTGATAGCGATGATGTCGCCAGCGGTTGCGTATTCTACTTCGTGGCGTTGCAGACCAAGGTAGCCATATACCAGACCAACCTTACCGTTACGCTTCTTGCCATCCGCACCAACAATGGTGACCTGCTGGTTAATTTTAACGCTACCACGCTTGATACGGCCAACACCGATTACACCTACGTAAGAGTTGTAATCAAGTTGCGAAATCTGCATCTGCAGCGCGCCTTCGATATCTGCGTCCGGTGGTGACACCTGATCAACGATAGTCTGGAACAGCGCAGTCATATCTTCTGCTGGCTCATCAGCGTCCAGTGACGCCCAGCCGTTCAGTGCTGAGGCATAAACCACCTGGAAATCCAGTTGGTCGTCGCTGGCACCCAGGTTATCAAACAAATCAAATACCTGATCCATTACCCAGTCAGGGCGCGCGCCTGGCTTGTCGATTTTGTTGATTACTACAATTGGCTTTAAGCCCTGGGCAAATGCTTTTTGCGTTACGAAACGCGTTTGCGGCATTGGACCTTCCTGCGCATCAACAAGCAGCAGTACCGAGTCCGCCATTGACATTACACGCTCAACCTCACCACCGAAATCGGCGTGTCCGGGAGTATCTACGATATTGATGCGGTAATCGTTCCAGTTGATGGCGGTGTTTTTCGCCAGGATGGTAATACCACGTTCTTTTTCAATATCGTTAGAATCCATCACGCGTTCCTGTGCCTCGCCTCTGGTTTCTAAAGTACCAGACTGCTGCAGCAGTTTATCTACCAGGGTAGTTTTACCATGGTCAACGTGCGCGATGATCGCGATATTTCTTAGCTTATTGATGTCAGTTACATTCATTGAATTTCAACCCGCAAAATACTCCCACGCAGCATCATTAGCGATGCGACAAAGAGATTTTGCAATTTTCTCGTACAGATAAAAGGAAATGAGCGCGGATTGTACAGAAATTCTCGCTGCATTGCGCCTGTTTTTTTAGGTTTAAACAAAAATTAATCTGTTGATTAAGCCCGCAGGCAGTGAAAGAATGCTAGAAGGAAACAAAGCGCTGCTGACACTTCCTTCTGCACCAAAATAAAACACAAAATCACCAAAATGGTGCATAATAAAAGTTATGCAAATTGACGACAGCCCGGAATATTGCGTTGTTCAGCCTTTACAAGTAGCTGGCATGAATATCGCTTACGATTTTTCCACCTGATGATTCGGCTCCCCGAACATCAAATTTACGAAACAACCTGGAGGACACGATGTCAATTGAGAAGGCATTAGAATTAATTAAATCAAGCGAAGCCAAGTTTGTTGACCTTCGCTTTACCGACACTAAAGGTAAAGAGCAACACGTCTCTATCCCTGTATCATGCGTAGATGACGATTTCTTCGAAGAAGGTAAGATGTTCGATGGCTCTTCAATCGCTGGTTGGAAAGGAATCAACGAATCAGACATGATCCTAATGCCTGACGCGGCAACTGCTGTTGTTGACCCGTTTGCTGAAGAAACTCAGGTTAATATCCGTTGTGACATCGTTGAGCCTTCAACTATGGAAGGTTACGACCGTGACCCACGTTCTATCGCACGTCGTGCTGAAGAGTTCCTGAAGTCTACTGGTATCGGTGACACCGTGTTATTCGGCCCTGAGCCAGAGTTCTTCCTGTTTGACGACATCAAGTTCCACACAGATATGGCTGGCTCGATGTACAAAATCGACTCTTCAGAAGCTAAGTGGAACTCAGGTTCAGAATTCGCTGACGGTAACATGGGTCACCGTCCAGGCGTAAAAGGCGGTTACTTCCCGGTTCCACCAGTAGACTCTGCGCACGATCTGCGTGCTGCAATGTGTCTGGTAATGGAAGAAATGGGTCTGGTTGTTGAAGCACACCACCACGAAGTAGCGACTGCTGGTCAGAACGAAATTGCTTGTCAGTTCAACACTATGGTTGCTAAAGCTGACGAAATCCAGATCTACAAGTATGTTGTTCATAACGTAGCTCACGCTTACGGTCAGACAGCGACTTTCATGCCTAAGCCACTGGTTGGTGATAACGGTTCTGGTATGCACTGTCACCAGTCTATCGGTAAAGATGGCAAAAACATCTTCGCTGGCGACAAGTACGCAGGTCTTTCTGAAGAAGCACTGTACTACATCGGCGGTATCATCAAGCACGCTCGCGCTATCAACGCTTTTGCTAACGCTTCTACTAACTCGTACAAGCGTCTGGTACCAGGCTTCGAAGCGCCGGTAATGCTGGCATACTCTGCACGTAACCGTTCAGCTTCAATCCGTATTCCATACGTAACCAGCGATAAAGCGCGTCGTATCGAAGTACGTTTCCCTGACCCAACAGCTAACCCATACCTGGCATTCACTGCCATGCTGATGGCCGGTATCGACGGTATTAAGAACAAGATCCACCCTGGTGATGCAGCGGATAAAGACTTATACGATCTGCCTGCTGAAGAAGCACTGGCTATCCCAACGGTTGCAAGCTCGCTGGAAATGGCGCTTGAAGCACTGGATAACGACCGTGAGTTCTTAACTGCTGGCGGCGTAATGTCTGACGACATGATCGACGCTTACATCGAACTGAAGATGGAAGAAGTCACTAAACTGAACATGACAACTCACCCTGTTGAGTTCGACATGTACTACAGCGTATAAAACGTTGTATTAAGATATATACCAAAAGCCCGCTTCTGCGGGCTTTTTTTTTGCCCGTAAATCACTACAATCAAAGACATGCTGAGATTATTTTTAATGCTTAGTTTGTGTGTCACGCCAGGCTACGCTCAGGAAATCTACAAAGTTGTCAATCAGGACGGCTCGGTGACCTATACCGATAAACCGGTGGTTAACGCTGAGCCGGTCGAACTTGGCCCGGACAATCGTATGAGCCTGCCTGCGCCGCAACCGATTCAGACCGCCACAACAAGCAGTAAGGCCAGCCAACCCAGGCCGGTTATCGAGGTGGTTCAGCCTAAGCCCGAGGCTACAGTGCGTAATAACGCCGGTAATATGACCATCGCCGCCAATGTCCGTAATGCAGACAAGCAGGGCAAGTTTAAGCTCTACATCAACGATACCCTGGTAAAGGAACAATCCAGCGCGGTGTTTCAGCTACAGGGAATTAACCGCGGTGCCCACACATTTTATATTACCCACACAGACAATACGGGCAAGACTCTTGCATCTACCTCACCACAAACTTTTTACCTGCATCAGGCATCACGTTTAATCAACAATTAGTAAAGTGGTTATAACAGTGCAAGCAAGGGATCCCGCGCACCATGGGGGGTCAATCAGACTTTTAATCGGAAAGTCATTGCACGCCTGATAGCAGCCTGAAATAATAAGGCACCACATTGGTGCAACTGGAGAAAGCCCGGCATGCACGCCACGCCGTTTGATACCAATAACTTGCTCGAAAACCTCAATACAGTGCTGGTTGTAATCGATAACTCACTGCGTATTGTTTATGCCAATCATGCCGGACAGGCATTGTTCGCAACGGGCACCAAGCAACTTTACGGTCAGCCGCTGGCTGATTTCTTTGTGCCAAACACCATCAACAAAGCCAGGTTACGCGCCGCTTTTCGTCGCGGTGAAGACTTTACTGAGAATGAAATAAAATTATATTTTCGCGATAACCGCATAGTACTTGCCGACTTAACGGTCACTAATCTGAGTACCGAAGATGGCCCCACACTGCTGTTTGAAGTAAAAAAAATCGATCAGCAAAAGCGTATTTCCCGGGAAAATCAGCAGCACGCTCAGCATTATGCCGCCCGCGAGTTGATCCGCGGCCTGGCCCATGAAATTAAAAACCCCTTAGGCGGCATTCGCGGAGCAGCTCAATTGCTTGAAAAAGCCCTCGAATCTGCCGAGCAAAAGGAATTTACGCAATTAATCATTGAGCAGTCAGATCGCTTACGTAATCTGGTAGACCGGTTACTTGGTCCTAACTCACTGCCCCGTCTGGAATGGTGTAACCTGCACCGCCCACTGGAAAAAGTGCGTAGTTTAATGAAAGCGGATACCACCCAGGCAATTGCAATTACCCGGGATTATGACCCCAGTATTCCGGAGGTCCGGGTCGACCCGGATATGCTCCAGCAAGCGGTGCTCAATATTGTGCGTAATGCGATTCAGGCATTGCGGGATTCGAAAACGCCAAACCCACAAATACGTCTGGTCACCCGCATCGAGAGGCAACTGACCATTCATGGCCACCGGCATCCGCTGGCGGCACAAATTAAAATCATCGACAACGGCCCGGGTATTCCCAGTGAAATTCGGGACACGTTATTTTATCCCCTGGTAACCAGTAAAGACTCTGGTTCAGGACTGGGCTTGTCCATAGCCCAAACACTGGTGAATCACCATGATGGAAAAATTGAAGTTGATAGCCGACCCGGCCATACAGAGTTTATCTTATCCCTGCCAATCGACCGTAAGGAGTCACAATAATGAATACTGAGTCTGTATGGATTGTTGATGACGACAGCTCTATCCGCTGGGTGCTGCAAAAAGCCCTGCAAACAGCCAATATCGAGTGCTGTAGCTTTGAAAATCCCCAGGACTTACTGTTGCAGCTTGAGTCAGGTCATTACCCGGAAGTGGTGGTATCAGACATTCGTATGCCGCAGATGGACGGTATGACGCTGCTTAACGAAGTGCATCAAATAGCACCGATGATCCCGGTAATCATTATGACAGCTCATTCTGATCTGGACAGTGCAGTAAACGCTTACCAAAGCGGCGCGTTTGAGTATCTGCCCAAGCCGTTTGATATCGACGAAGCGGTGACTCTGGTAGAACGGGCACTGGTGCATGCCAGGGAACAATCCCGCACCATTCAGGTCCCGCAACAGGAGTCGGCCACTGAGATCATTGGTGAAGCACCGGCCATGCAAGAAGTATTCAGAGCCATAGGTCGTTTGTCACGCTCATCGATTAGCGTATTGATCAACGGTCAGTCCGGTACTGGTAAAGAACTGGTTGCGCACGCTTTACATCGTCACAGTCCACGTGCCGCCAATCCGTTTATTGCCCTGAACATGGCAGCTATACCAGCCGATCTGGTTGAGTCGGAATTGTTTGGTCACGAAAAAGGCGCTTTTACCGGCGCGCAAACCGCCCGGCAGGGCCGCTTTGAACAAGCCAACGGCGGCACCCTGTTTCTGGATGAAATCGGTGAGATTCCACTGGATGTGCAAACCCGTTTACTCCGGGTACTGGCCGATGGCCAGTTTTACCGCGTGGGCGGCCATCAGTCGGTGACTGTTGATGTCAGGATCATCGCCGCGACTCACCAAAACCTTGAACAAAGAGTGGCTGAAGGCAAGTTCCGTGAAGATTTGTTTCATCGGCTAAACGTTATTCGGATCCATATCCCCTCGTTATCAGAGCGTCGTGAAGATATTCCGCTTCTCGCCCACCATTTTTTACGCCGGGCGTCCAAAGAGCTGGATGTGGAAACCAAAGTGTTGAGTAAAGAAGCCGAAAAGGTCATGGCACAACTGCCCTGGCCTGGTAACGTGCGACAGCTGGAGAACGTCTGCCGCTGGCTTACCGTCATGGCGTCTGGTCAGGAGGTCTTACCGTCGGACTTACCGCCGGAGATTCATGCTGATACCAGCACCGAAAAGAATGCGCCACAAAGTGGCGACTGGATGGAGTTACTGTCAGTCTGGGTCGACAAACAGCTTAAGGACGGGCAGCATAATATTCTTGATGACGCGTTGATGACCTTTGAGAAAATCATGCTCGAGAGAGCATTGCATTATACCCATGGGCATAAGCAGGAGGCCGCTAAACGCCTTGGCTGGGGTAGAAATACCCTTACCCGAAAGCTTAAGGAACTGAATATCGAAGGGTAGTTCAGGCGCTGAGCCGGCAGGCTGTTTATAGCCTCCGGTTCACAATTGCCAGGGCTAGCGGGTTAACACGCGGGCCATTGCCTGATTAAAGTAATTCAGCCAGGTGGTATTAAACTTATTCTGGTTATAACGGTTTAACGCCACCACCGCCTGCTTTTTAGAGTACTGCGGTTTATCCTGCCGTGACTGACAGTGGGTCATGGAATCAAAGGTATCCAGTATGGCCAGCAATTTGGCGCCGTCACAGATATCATCATCTTTTAACCCCAACGGATAACCACTGCCATCGGCGCGTTCGTGATGTTGCATAACAATTTTACGGGCCATATCCCATTGCTCGAGATGCTCCAGTAAGCGTGAGCTTTTGTAAACATGAGAGCGCATCAGGTTAAATTCATTATCGGTGTAAGCCTGTTGTTTATGCAGCAGCTTTAAGGGCATAAACGCCATCCCAAAATCATGCACGTAACAGGCAACTGCGAGCTGATCATCCTCTATGGGATTACCCGCAATATCATTTACATATAACGCCAGCTTAGCAATTCGGTCGCCCTTCCCTGCCCACTCATCAGAGCGTTTTTCGATGGTCTGCATCAGGTCGCGGAAAAACAGGATATCCTGACGCTTTTCTGCACTGATATCCTTAGGTACACCGGTTTTAGACAGCTTGGGCTCACTCGGCTGCACCGCCTTTTCTGCTTCTGCAGGAGCGTCTGGCTTGGCCTGCTCACGCGGCTGATCCAGTTCCGGGTTAAGCAACAAAACAGCCTCGCCAAGCAGTCTGTCATGATCGCGCTGATTCTCTGGTGTGATACGGGTAATAGCCATAATCAATTGTTGATACAACACGCCATCATATTCTGCTTTGCCGCTGGAGATAACGCTTTCTACGAACTGCTTCACTCTATCCATGGTCAGCAATACCAAATCGCTCATGATGCTGGTGTAGTCGACCTGCCCTTTACGCAGATAATCCAGTAAGTCCTCCACATGTTGCAGTAACGGGATGATAGGTGAAAAGTTGACTAAACCCAGGTCGCCCTTAATGGTATGCACAGAACGAAACAGCGCCCGCTGAAGTTCGTTATCCTCGGGTTTGAGTTCCAGCTCTATCAGGGTTTGTTCACTGGCCTCGTATAGCTCATTGATCTCTTCAATGAGATCGGTGAGGATTTCGGGTTCAAGGTCTTCAGGGATAAATGTCTGCATTTGTTTAGACAACTCAAATAATAAATGCCGCTTCGTCACTGCTGGCCTGTCACCGGAAGTTCCCGACAGATACGGTGGCGAAAAACGACATTAAAACTATGTTTATATGACATTTAGCATAGCACGAGATTTTTGATCTTGGATACTTTTAACCCCTCCAGTGAAGAAGAAATACAGCGTAGCGATAATAGTGAAAAGCAGACTGATCGGACATGCACTAAGGATGTAAACCGTTATAATCCCAGGCCAAATTTTGTAACAGGTAAATAAGTGTTAGCTCTCATCCGAATACCAGTCGTACTGGTGGCGTTTTTAATCCTCAATGTACTGGTGCTCATCGTCTGCCTGGCCCGCCCGTTTCATCGCGATAATGTCTATCTCGCCGGTCAGCTCTACAGCCAGATAGCCAAACTACTGGGCTTGAAAATCACTATCCGGCGCCCGCCCGGCCTTGATACCGACAAGTCTTATGTGGTGGTAGCCAATCATCAGAACAGCTACGATATTATCACCATCTGTAAAGCCGCTTTTCCGGGAGTGGTGACCATTGGCAAGAAAAGCCTGAAATGGATCCCCATATTCGGCCAGATGTACTGGCTGAGCGGTAACATCATGATCGATCGTAAAAACACCGCTAAAGCCCTGGACACGCTGCAATTAACCGCTAAAAAAATTACCGAGAAAAACCTGTCTGTATGGTTCTTCCCTGAAGGTACACGGTCTTATGGCCGCGGGATCCTACCTTTTAAAGTCGGCGCTTTTCGTTTAGCCATTGCAACCGAGACACCGGTGCTCATGGTCACGGCCAGCAACCTGCACGATAAAATAAAATGGAACCGCTGGAATAACGGCGAGCTGATCATTGACATGAGCACTCCCCAACAGCTTGATACCAGCCGATCGGCGAAAGGTTGGATGGCCTTTTATCATGCCGAAATGGAAAAAAAGTTTGCCGCTTTAAACGACGAAGTCGCCGAAAGCGATAAATCGCGATAAAATAAAAGAGACAACTATTTGCTAATCAGGCTTTTATTATGACTCAATATGACGAACGCACCGAATGGTACGAATTCAATCAGGAAACTATCGATGCGCTGTTAAGCGACGGCAGTGAAGCCGACGCCACTTATACCATCGAGCATCACATGGCCTGTAAAGACTTTGATCGTCTGGAAAAAGCCGCGGTTGATGCTTTCAAGGCCGGCTTTGAAGTAACCGATGCCGAAGAGGTGTACCTCGATGACGGTGGCACGGTATTTTGCTTCGACATTATTGCCGAGCGCCAGTTAAGTCGCGAGCTACTCGATACTGATATTGACACCCTGCTGAAAATTGCCGACAAGCATCAGGTTCACTATGACGGCTGGGGAACCTATTTTATCGGTGATGACGCCATCGGCGAAGAAGAGTAGCCATCATTTATAACCTAACCCCGCAAGCGCAAGGCTGCGGGGAATGCAGCAATTTAACGTCCTGCATTGCTTAGCTAACCAACGCCTTTCTGATTTAGGTTTTCGATTAATCTACCCGGCCAAACTTACCGGCGGCAAAATCCTTGCGCGCCTGATTAATTTGCTGCTCGGAAGCCATCGCGAAAGGCCCTTGCTGAATAAAGTGCTCTTTTATCGCCCGACCGGAAAACAGCGCAAAGCGTGCTTTATCCGACTGCCGGTTATGCAAATTCAGCTGGGTATCGGCATTTCCGATGGCAACTGACTCGCCCTTGTTAAGGGTAATAGCACGATTAGCAAAGACGACTTCAAGTGAGCCTTCTACCGCATACAGCCAGGTGTTGTGTGCCAGTTCGGGCTGATAGGCAAACACAGAGGACGGATTAATGGTTCCTTCCAGAATGGTCATATCCGCCAGTGGCGCGGTAGCACCAACTACCCCGTTACAACGGCCCATGGCTATTCGTACCCGGCAGGAGGCATTTTCTATTACCGGCATGTCCTCTCGCCTGACTAATGTCGAACCAGGCTCGCCCTGTTTCATCTGATTGGGCAGGTTAACAAAAACCTGTAAACCGTGGGTTACTGAACCCGGCCGTGGGGATTCGTCGTGAACGGCGCCACCAGCAGCCGTTAACCAGTACAAATCGCCCGGCAGTAGATCAAAGTCATTACCCATGGAATCACGGTTATGAAACTGCCCTTTACTGTCTTCAAATAACAATGATACCGCCGCAAGCCCGGCGTGTGGGTGAGCACCAAAGGTAGGTTGATTCATGGTGTAATGATCCACCATTATCAGCGGATCCATGAGGCCTGCATAATCGGTATGGCGAAAGCTATGGGCTGAAAATCCGCTGCCCACTTCGAAATAGTGCCCTTTACTGACATCTGATACTTGCAAACCTGCTGCTTTCAGGGGCGACTGAATGGTATTTAACATTGTGTGAGACATGTGAGAGCTCCTTATACTTGACGATACCATTCTAAACATGAAACATTTGAACGATATACAATCAATAATAGAAGCCACTGTTGCAAATTCAGAATAATTAACAATACCCTTGTTGGCGCGGAGAATTCGCTATGATCGATCTTAATGATTATTACTACTTTGTGCATGTGGTGGAGAAAAAAGGTTTTTCCGCCGCGGGCCAGGCGCTGGGCGTACCGACTTCGCGGCTAAGCCGGCACATTGTGCAGTTGGAGCAACGACTTCAGGTAACGCTGATCCAGCGCACCTCAAGGCAATTTCATGTCACTGACGCAGGGCGGCTGTTTTACCGTCACGCCCGAAGTATGATCTCAGAAATGGAAGAGGCGGAGGCGGCCATAAAAATGGCCACTGACTCACTTTCTGGCAGTGCCAGTATCAGTTGCTCAGTGGGCGTGGCTCAATTTGCCATGCAAGGTTTGCTGAGCCGGTTCTTGCAGGAAAATCCCAAAATTTACGTATCTGAGCATGTATCTAACACCCCGGTGAATTTGCTGGAAACCGGCGTCGATATGGTTATCCGCGGCCATATGGATAGCTTGCCCGATTCCGACTTAATTCAGCGCCCATTAGCTCTGGTGGAATGGTGGCTGTTTGCCAGTCCGGCCCATATTGAACAATGGGGTGCGCCGGCAACGCCTGCCGATCTGCTCAAAAGAAGGGCGCTAAAAGTAGGTTGGCAATCCACTAACGCGGTGTGGACACTGCGCCAGCCAAACGCCAGTGAAGTGGCTTTGCCATTTACCCCGCTACTGTGCAGCGATGACATGAGCACGTTAAAGCAAGCAGCGAAAGATAACCTCGGGATCGTGGCGCTGCCGGCCTACGTTTGCAAGGATGAGTTGGCCGCTGGTGAGCTGGTTCGTATCCTGCCCGACTGGACCGCTGGCTCTGCCCAGCTTAGCCTGTTGACGGCAGGAAGAACGAGCCTGAGTGCACCGGCAAGGTTATTAAAAGACTATCTGATTATCCATTTAAGTGAATACGTAGCCGTTTAACCCTGCCGGGAGGGTTTTATCGATTTACCTGATGACATACCGCGCAGCCTCCAGCAACCTTACCGGCAAAATAGTAGCGGGGCTCAGCCAGTGATGCGGCACCTCGCGCTTTGTCGACCTTAGCCACAAAGTCACGCATAAAGTCCTGCATGTAAGGGTGATTGGATCCCGCATCCACGCTTTGCAGGCCAGACGCAATATTTTCAATATTGTTCAACGCTGCCATCACTTCTTCACGCTGATTTTCACGCGCGGCAATATCGCTGCTATCTACCGGTGCAAGAGCAATATCCAGCAGGCGAATTTGCGCGGCCATTCTGGCCATATCCGTTTTGATATCCTTAGGTTCAATATAATTAAAATCAGGTGGGTAAGTAAGTTTTCTGACATCTGACAAATTATAGCTACAGCCCGCCAGCAACACTGTTAACACTGCCGTTGCGCCAGCCAGCCTCCGGTGAATAATGGGTAACCACATAACATCAACTCCTGTTTAGCCTATAGCCAAGCTAAGCCGGTAAAGGATGTTATGCAATCATCAGCGGCGGTTCAGTTGACCTGTAACAATAAAAGCATTGCTTTTACGCAATCGCCGCTGATATTAAATATACCAATTTAACTTTTCATCTCTGCCATAATAGCAGCGAGCTGTTCTACTGCCTTTATCGACTCCTGAGGGTCAATGTTTGCCAGCGGATTATTAAAATCGCCCTCAGCGCCTGCCTGCACCAATAACCCATCGCGACGCGGATAAACCGAAGTGTGCCGGTCGAAATACTGAATGCCATATTTCACTTCCGGTTGCGGCATTAATTTACAGGTCTGCCCTCGCACCGGAATAATTGAGTCGTCGTTGAGCAAAGCCTTTGCGCCATAGCCGGTACAATTAACTATTACCGATTCATCAAATTGCTGGAAATCGGCCATTGAAGTCAGGGTTCGGTCGATGATTTGGCCGCCGCTACGATAAAACAGGTCGAGCAAATACTGCGAGTAAGCACTGATATTAAACATCAATAGGGGAAATTGCCTGACGTGTGGGGTGGCAAACGGATTCAGCGATGGCAACACGTCCCGGGCTTTGGGGGTTAAATCACTGAGCAATTCTTTGCGATAATTCGGATAGGCCGGCTCGCCCGGAATATTGTGCCCGCCGTGATCATCAAAGGGTTGGTCGGCCAGACGGAACATAGTGGTCCATTCCACCGGATTGCCAGCCAGCCCTAAAAGCGTTTGAAAACGCAGATATGACAATTTGGCCATCCATTGCCAGCGCTCGGCAAAGGGCTGAGCATTGGCGAGTGTGACGATGCGGGAGTCCGGCGACCAGATCCCGGTGGCATAGGAAGAACGTACATAGGGCGGTTGTTCTTTAGCATATATGGTCACATTGTAACCTGCTCGCTGACATTGAATTGCGGTTGTCAGGCCAACGGCACCGCAGCCAACAACCGCCACAGGTGATTGTTTATCGGCATTGATCAGTGATTCTGCCAGCGCAGCAGTACCCCAGGATAATGACCAGCCGCTACCGCCATGGCCATAATTATGAATGAGTGTTTTATTGCCAAGGGTTTCAGTTTCAATCCGTGGACCGGTTGCCCGAAAAGGCCGGGTACAAACGTTGGTACTGATAATCCGATCCGGATAGGCATTGATTGGTGCCAGTTCCGGTAGTGATAAGGGTAAGCTTGCGGACGATAAAGGTAACTGAGCAGAAGATGGTTTGGCCGTGACACAACCACCAAGGGTTGCCGCGATACCAGAGCCTGCGGCTCCCTGAAGAAAACGACGACGATGCATGAGGGCTCCATTAACTTCCCGCCCGATACAGGCAGGATTCAATTAAGTCCTGATGTCAAAGTTACAAATGCTAAGAGTATGGTCTTTATGCCATTTATCCCAGATTACCCAGTCACCCGCAGGTTAACAAGGTTAATTGTCGTGGTATCCGGGGCTCTGCCTCTAGCGAATCTATTTTCCGGCAAGCGGCCAGTGCGTTAAAAACCTTGCGATACTTCAACCATAAGAGCGTCAGCCAGCACATGCCTGGTGCCAAAATACCGCCCTATTTGGCTTAAATAAGCTTATTTTATGCCGGTAAGCTTACCGTAAATAAGTAATTTCACCCCCTTACCTGCCAGCTAGCGCCCATGGTTACTGCACTAATAAAAGAGCTGCTCAACAATTCCACAGCTCCGTCAAAAACTTGTC
>JAYZXK010000244.1:0-5046 GCA_036141415.1 Pseudomonadota bacterium | reverse complement strand
ATTTGTGCGGGTGACTTCAGCGGGAATGGGTGAGTCACACGTTCACGATGTAAGCATTACAAAAGAAGCACCTAACTACCGTTTAGGTTAAACTTTACCAACACCAATCGATTGATTTATCAGGCTGGTTAATACCAGCCTGCTTGTTTTCTATTTTAAGGCAAACACCATGACACAAAACATCCATGATCATCGCATACTAATTCTGGATTTTGGCTCACAGTATACTCAGCTCATTGCCCGTCGTGTGCGCGAGCTTGGCGTCTATTGCGAACTCTGGGCATGGGATGTCACCGAGGAACAAATCCGCTCGTTTAACCCACAGGGGATTATCCTGTCGGGCGGCCCGGAATCGGTTACCGAAGACAACTCGCCTCGTGCACCTGAATATGTATTTAATGCAGGTGTTCCTGTATTGGGTGTTTGTTACGGTATGCAAACCATGGCTGAGCAGCTTGGTGGTAAAGTGCAGGGTTCAGATAAGCGTGAATTTGGTTATGCTCAGGTAGAAGTGGTTAAGTCAAACGATTTACTGGCCAATATCGAAGACGCCATCAGTGCCGAAGGCAATGCGTTGCTGGATGTATGGATGAGCCACGGTGACAAGGTTATTGCCATTCCTGATGGCTTTGAAACGGTAGCTCTCACGCCTTCATGCCCGCATGCAGCCATGGTGAATACCGATAAGCAATTCTACGGTGTGCAGTTCCACCCGGAAGTGACGCATACCCGTCAGGGCATGCGCTTATTGCAACACTTTATTATGGATATCTGCGGCTGTGAAAAGCTGTGGACGCCGGATGCGATTATCGAAGATGCCATTGCCCGCATTAAAGAAAAAGTGGGTGATGATGAGGTGATTCTGGGGCTGTCTGGTGGTGTGGATTCATCGGTAGTTGCCATGCTGATTCACCGCGCCATTGGCGATAAACTCACTTGTGTATTCGTTGATAACGGCTTGCTGCGATTAAACGAAGGGCAGCAGGTAATGGATATGTTTGGTGATCATTTCGGTCTTAACATTATTAAAATCGATGCCGAAGATCGCTTCCTTGCCCGCCTTGAGGGGATCGATGATCCGGAGTTAAAGCGTAAAGCAATCGGTAACGAATTTGTTGCGGTATTTGATGAAGAAGCTGGCAAGCTGGTTAACGCCAAATGGTTAGCGCAGGGCACTATTTATCCGGATGTAATTGAATCCGCAGGCTCTGCAACCGGTAAGGCTCACGTGATCAAGTCTCACCACAACGTGGGTGGTTTACCAGAAGACATGAAGCTGGGTCTGGTTGAGCCATTACGTGAACTGTTTAAAGACGAAGTGCGCAAGATTGGTTTAGAGCTGGGCTTGCCATACGATATGCTGTATCGCCATCCTTTCCCGGGACCGGGTCTGGGCGTGCGTGTACTGGGCGAAATTAAAAAAGAATACTGCGATTTGCTGCGCCGTGCAGACGCTATCTTTATCGAAGAGCTGCATAATGCAGAGCTTTATCACAAAGTAAGTCAGGCCTTCACCGTATTCCTGCCAGTTAAATCGGTCGGCGTAATGGGCGATGCCCGTAAGTATGATTGGGTTGTATCGCTTCGTGCAGTAGAAACCATCGACTTTATGACAGCACACTGGGCACACTTGCCATATGACTTCCTGGGTAAAGTGTCTAACCGCATCATCAACGAAATCGATGGGATTTCCCGCGTGGTTTACGATATTTCAGGTAAGCCACCGGCCACCATCGAATGGGAGTAAATTGAAACGGCTTACTTGATAAAGAAGTCATTCTTTTCTTTTCCGGTTAGCTATGGATATACCCCCAAAAAGCCTTGCATCGCAAGGCTTTTTTACTGCCCTTTACACTGCCCCGATACAATAGCTGGTGCCAGACACTAAACAATCAAAATGAGAATGCAAGACTTTGGAAAAACGCTGGTTCATTCCAATGCGCCAATATACAAACTTCAAAGTAACTAAAATTCAAAATAAAACTAAATATTTTTCACTAACAGCCGATACAAACTGACATACCTGTTTTGAGAGGCCGGTATAGTGAATAACAATAATCAATATTGCTCCTGCTGATAGTTAATGCGGGGGGCGATGGTGTGCTGTAGGTTCAGGGTAGAAGTTAAGGTATGGGTCTTTTTGTAAACACTAACGTTTCTGCGTTAAGCGCGCAGCGACAGCTATTTGATAGCAGTAATCGATTGTCAACGGCATTTGAGCAGCTTTCATCGGGGTTTAGGATCAATAGCGCAGCAGATGACGCAGCCGGTTTACAGATTTCCGACAGAATGACCTCACAGATTAATGGCCTGAATCAAGCGGTCCGTAATGCTAATGATGCCATCTCTTTAGTTCAGACAGCCGATGGCGCATTGTCTGAGACGGCTTCATCACTGCAGAGAATAAGGCAATTAGCGGTCCAGTCGCAAAATGGCATCAACAGTGACTCAGATAACGAAGCCATCCAGAAAGAAGTCGACGAACTGATATCGGAAATCGATAGGATTAAGGACGATACGACATTTGCCGGCACCCAGATATTAAACGGTAGTTATAGTACGTCATTTTTAGTAGGTGCGAATTCAAACCAGACAATAGATGTCGGATTGACCCAATTTTCTGGTTCAGGCTTTGGTACAAGTGGATTACAAATCATTGGCTTTAATGCCATATCGGGCGGGTTTGATGCCAGCGAAATCGAAGGCTTAACGTTGGGAAGCATTGGCATTAATTTTGGCAACGACACCGTTACCGGCACTTATAAATTTGCCATTTCCGGAGATGGCGGTGAAACCTATAAAGAAATTTCGATGGATTTCATTGGCGGCGATGAGACTGGCAATCTGATTAAATACAGAGATGCCGTGAATGCGGCAAACATAGGTGTAACAGCAACCTATAATGCTGGTCCGCCAGCTGATGTATCTACTGATAGTGCAGATTTTACAATTGCCGAAAATGCGGATAATCCGTCTTCTGAGTCATTGCCTACGTACACTGGCAGTGGCGACCCGACCGGTGCAATCGACGGCGCGCTCTCCCGTGTAAACGGGGTCAGAGCTGAACTCGGTGCATTACAAAATAGATTTCAATCGACCATTAGAAACCTGTCAAACATTTCTGAAAACCTAAGCGCTTCACGCAGTCGTATACGTGATACTGATTACGCCCAAGCGACAGCAACGCTGACACAAAACCAGATCATACAGCAAGCCAGTACGAGTATTCTAGCTCAGGCCAACCAGCGTCCGCAGGCTGCGTTATCTCTGTTAGGCTAAAGGTCGCTAATTGTCAGACCTTATTCGCCTTATTCGACGTTGAGTTAATTGCAGGCGTTTCTGATATCTGCGGGTTTATTCAGGCGTTAGAATAAACACCGCTGCCGTTACTAAAATGTAATACCTGTAGTAATGGCGAATGTAGGGGGATCTGCTACTTTTGTTGTACTAAATACCGTGTTTTGTATGATTAATGAACAGTTTTTCACACAACTGTCATATTTCCGCGCTGTAATTAGGCTCCTTTCACAAGGAGGGTGAATCGATGGTTTTAATAAGCGCTTTCCGGAGAGTTAAATGATACGATTTACGAGTATCAATCGTCTGATAATGACCCCTGTACTGGCAATCATTGCTATTCTCGTCCTGCTCAACGCAGGCTCTTTAACTATCGCTTTCTCGTTAATGAGTGACATTGATCAGGTTGAACAAACCAATGTGGTGCACGAGCGCTTAGTCTCAGAAGCGCTAACCGAATTTAAAACCCAGGTCCAGGAATGGAAAAATGTGTTATTGCGCGGCGCTTCGGATAAAGACAGAGAAAAGTACTGGTCACGGTTTCAGGCCCGGGAAGCAGAGGTTCAGGGAATTCTGCGTAAGCTGGTGGCCGGAGAAGAACTAAAGACTGACTCGGCCAGTTTGATCGACCGTTTCTTAACGGCCCACAAGCAAATGGGAGTCAAGTACCGCGAAGGGTTCGAAGCATTCGTTGCCGCTGGCTATAACCCGCATACCGGTGACACCTTTGTCAGAGGTATCGACCGTGAACCGGCTGATCTGTTACAACAGGCAACCGACCAGATAGCTCAGGCAACCCGTCAGGCCAAAGAGCAGGTAACAGCGCAAACCAGTCAGCGCTTATGGTTAATTATGGGCCTGTCGGTTGTTCTTAGCGGCCTGTGTATTGTTTATCTGATTACGAATCTGCGTCGCAACATTGTTAAACCTACCCGCGAAATTGCTACCTGTCTGCAAAGAATGGAGCAGAAGGATTACGATTATCGCCTTGAGTATCGCAGCGATCATGAGCTTGGCCTAGTGGCCAGTGCCACGCGTCACTTGCAGAACAAGCTGCAGGATACGGTTACCATATTGTCTGATGCGCAGCATCAGATTCGTCAGTCCCATGACATTCTGGAAGATGTCAGCAGCGCCATTGCAAAAGGGGCGAGTGATCAGCACACTTCGTCAGACTCGCTGGCGCAGGCGAATGATAAACTCGATGAGATAGTTAAAGGTCTGGCCACTATTACCAGCCAGGTGTCTGTGGCATCGGGCCATTCTCAGCAGCAGGTACAGCAATGCTATACTACCTTTGATAGCGCTAATAAGGGTTTTGCTGAGCTGGCGAAAACCGTCGCATCCGCCAGTCAGATTGTTAATGAGTTACAGGCCCGCAGTGCCAGCATTCTAACTGTGGTGAATGTGATCAATGAAATTGCCGATCAGACTAACCTGCTAGCTCTTAATGCGGCTATTGAGGCGGCCCGGGCCGGTGAACATGGTCGTGGTTTCGCCGTAGTGGCCGACGAAGTGCGGGCGCTGGCAGCCAAAACGCAGCAGTCTACCCAGGAAATCAACGCTATTTTAAGTGCCTTTGAAGCCGACGCATCAAAAGCGGTGTCGGCCATGGCCAGTGGTCAGCAACATGCAGATATGAATGCCAAAAGCGCACAACAGGCCCTGGCATTGCTCAACGAACTGGTGCGTTACATCGATGAAACCCAAAGTGTGGTGGGCGCGCTGGAAGAAGCAGCGAACGATCAA
>JAYZXK010000243.1:0-5708 GCA_036141415.1 Pseudomonadota bacterium | reverse complement strand
TTTTGCTTTTCCGAATGGTTGTTCTTCGAAACGCTGTGATGCAATTATCGATCCTGTGCTAATTTTTTATTTTAAGGTATTGAAAATAAATAATAAAGTTGGGGTGTCGAGACTGCCCGAATCAAACAGTAAAACAAATCTGTTAAAAAAACTGACATTAGGGTGGTATGCTGCAGACTGGATATAATAAAAACACTCAGTAATTTTTGAAACGACATGAACAAATCTACATTAACCCGAATTGCCGCACTTTCCGTGGCGCTGCTTATTGTTTCAGGCTGTAGCCAGAAAAACTTCGATGATCACATTAATGAAGCCCGGCAGCACCTGGAACAAGGCGATAACAAAGCCGCTATTATTGCTTTAAAAAATGCCATTCAACTAGCTCCTCAAGCTGCACAGCCGCGATTTGAACTGGGCAAAATTTATCTGTTAGAGCAGGACTACGAATCAGCCGAGAAAGAACTCTCCCGAGCGCTTGATTACGGTTACGCAAAGGCCGAAGTGCTTCCTCTGCTGTCCAAGGCATTTCAGCAAACTCGCGCCGATTTAGCGATGTCTGAATTGCCGTTAGAAAGCAGTGGTTTGTCAAATGTTGATAAAGTGATGGTCGGTTACCGAAAAGCTTTAGCAATGCTGACACTCGAAGAAAATAAGCAGGCCGTGCTGCTGTCAGAAAATTTAACAGCACTGAATGTTAACAGCGTATATCACGAGTTAATGCAGCTCATACCGTTGCTGGCTGCCCAACGGTATGATGAAGCTGTTGGCAAAGCGGAAAAAGCCAGGGATCGTTCGCCGCTAAATAGTGATGCCTTGTTAATATTGGGGAGGTTGTATTCGTCTACCGGGCAAGGCGCGAAAGCCGTTGAATCGTTCAAAGATTACCTGCGCATTGAACCTAACGACCTGCGGGTGAAGTTTATACTTGCCAGTTTGCTGATACAGCAGCGGGATGCAAAGCAGGCCGAACCGCTTGTGGATGAGTTATTGGCAGTCAACAGTAAAAGCCCGTATTTGAATCAGTTGAAAAGCATAGCGCGAGCGGTCGATAATGATTATGCGGCGGCACTAAACTATGCTGAGATCGCCATCAATACCGGGCGATTGGATCCCACATTAAGAGTGGTTGCCGGTTTTGCCGCATATAAAACCGAGAATTACGATAAAGCCGTGGAGCATTTATCCACGGTAGCCAGCCTGCTTCCCGACGACCACAGTGTATTGCGATTGCTTGCTGCCAGTCAGGTAAATTCAAGTACCAGCGCACAGGTAAAGTCGGTGATTGAGCGCCTTGATAATATTACATCAACGGATGTTCCCTTGTTGTCCAAAGCAGCACTGGAAATGCTCAAAGCGGACGACGAGGCGGCCGCTAGCGAAATTATTGATCAAATGGAAAGTGTGTCACAAAGCGCTGAACAATTGGTGCAATTGAACTTGTTACGACTATCGGTAAACGACATTGACGGCTTGATCGGCGTAGACGAGTTTGTGGGAGATCAGGAAGTCCCTGCCGAGGCTAAGCAGATGGTTGCCATGGCGCTTATTAACCATGGCAAGTACGACCAGGCAATAGCCATTGCCAGAGAGTTAAGTAGCAATGAAGACACGGCGTACAGTAGTTTTGTGATTGAGGCTGAAGCGGCACTGGCGCAGGGTGATATAGCCGGAGCAGAGTTGCCGCTTGAAAAGGCGCTTAGTGAACAACCGCATGCAGCACCGGCACAGGTTTTAAAAATGCGCCTGCTTGAACAACAAGGGCAGGTGGAGAGCGCGTTAACTCTGGCCCGAAAAATTGTGGCAGACAGCCCGAGTGCATTTAAAGCGTGGCAATTTCTACTCACGCAGGACAGCGCGCAAGCTGAACAGGACTTATCTGTGCTGATTAAATCGCTTGAGTCGGGCCTGAATAATCCACCGCTAAGAATGCTGGCGGCCCAAAAGGCCCTTGAGCTTGACCAAAAGGAACAGGCGCTTAGGCTCATCGAAGGTATTTCACTCTCTGCTGACAGCCCTCAGACATTGTGGCAGTTAAAAGGAAACGTGTTGGTTAAAACCAATCAGGTTGCTGCTGCCGAGGAGCACTTCAGACAATGGGCTGGCTTTTTTCCTAATCAGGAAAATGCTGCTATTGGGGTGATTGCTGTGAATAACATTCGCGGCAATTTTCCGGCGGCACTGGCCGAGGCAAATCGCTTTTTGCAACTGGAAGACAATCAGGAAATTCGCATCCTGCAAGCACTGTTTAATGCCAAGCTGGGTAATCTGGAGGAAGCCAAAGCAGCCTGGCAGAAAATTGACAAGCGATTACACGATGAACCAGAGGTCAGAGGGATAAGGGCCCATATCAGTTTGCTGGAAAGACGCCCGGCGGCAGCCCTTGATGATGCACTGGTTGCCTATAAGGCGAATAGCAATTTTGGTAATCTCGCTCTACTCACCCGCATTTACGCGGCACAGGATAAGCGCGACCAGGCACTTAACTTGTTACAGCAACATAATGCTTCGCCTGAGAAGGACATTCGCTCGCTCATGCTGATGGCAGAATTTCAGATGGTTTTAGCCCCGGATGAGGCGGTGGCCAGTTATACAGAAGCCATCGCAGAAGATCCCTACAATTACGTGGCGCTGAATAATCTTGCGTACCTGAAAATGAACCAGGACGAACTCGACGATGCGAAAGGGTTGATTGAAAAGGCGTATAAATTAGTCCCGATGAATGATGGTGTGGTAGATACCTACGCTGAAATTTTAACCAGGCAAGGGGAGCCCGATGAGGCCATACTGCTTTACGAAACAATAATAGAGCGACCTCAGGTTGCCGAGCATATCAAACTTAACTACGTAGAAGCACTGTTAAAGCAAGGTAGCAAAACTATGGCTCAACGTAAGCTTGAGCGGATGCGCTTTTCGCAACCCGCTTCCTTTGCGCGCCTGAACAGCCTGATCCAACAATATGAGTTAAAGAATGTAAAACCCCGATGAGGTAATTTTATCCCGGCAGGCAACCTGTGGTGTCAGGTTAGTTTACTAACCCACACCACAAGGATGTTCATAGAGAGTTATTTATACCATTTCCAAATATATTTCTTTACCCGCAGAGTGATTAACGATAAAACTTGCCCGAAGCTTATCCTCTGCAAGGTAAATTATGGAAGCCTTTATCGCCGAACTGAAAAAAGCACTGTTGGGTGCACAGGAAGCCGTTTTAAGTCCGACGTTCTTGTACCAGGCCATCGTCATAGTGTCGATTTATGCCGTTGCCTGGCTGATATCCTCCAATTTGCGCCGGCAATTCAGCTGGACAAGAGAATTGCCAACAGACGGCGCACATATTCTCAGGCTCAAAGTGTATCGCCTGGGCGGTACGCTGTTCCCTGTGTTTACTATTACCCTGCTAAAGCTTACCTCCATTCTGGGCAAGCAGTATCAGCTGGATGCCTGGCTGCTGGAAGTCGCGGTAGTGGTGGCGATTATGATTTTCCTCAACTCATTCATTCGTGCTTTCGTTGAGAGCAAGGTTATCGCTAACTTTCTGCGTTGGGTGGGGTTACCCATTGTCTTTCTGCATATGATTGATGTGTTACCGACTGTCATTGCCGCCCTAGAGTCAATCTCAATAAAAGTTGGCAACGTCAGCGTGTCTGCCTACGGCATCGCCAGAGTGACGATTTTCGGGGTGTTATTGTTCTGGCTTGGCCGGGCATCCAGCGTGGTGGGTAAAGACATTATCCGCAATCATGACAAACTTGATGTTACCACCAAAGAGGTTTTTTCCAAGCTCTTCGAGGTCGTGCTGTTCTGCGTTATTTTTCTGCTACTGCTGAACATTATGGGCATTAACCTCACTGCCCTTGCCGTGTTTGGTGGCGCATTAGGTGTAGGGCTTGGTTTGGGATTGCAATCCATCGCTTCCAACTTTATATCGGGCATTATTATTCTGCTGGACCGTTCCCTTACCGTCGGTGATTTCGTTGAGCTTGACGATGGTAGCAAGGGGTTCGTGCGCGAATTTAAAATGCGCTATGCGGTGCTTGAAACCTATGACGGTAAAGATATCCTCGTGCCCAACGAGAAGTTTATCAGCTCGTTATTAATTAACTGGACGCATAAAGATCCTAAACAACGGTACCGCATCGACTTTTCGGTGGCTTATAAAACCGACATCCGCGCTATGGTCGAAATTATCAAAGAGGCTGTAAGCGAACATCCCCAGGTAATAAGCGGCCCGGATATTCCCTTTGAAGAACGCCCTGATTGCGAAATCGACAGCTTTGGCGACTCCGGCGTGAATATGTTTGTAGAATTCTGGATGGAAGGCGTGGATGACGGTAAAAACCGGGTTGGCGGCGATCTGTTGCTGATTGTGTTTGAAACTCTGCGAGCACACGATATCGAGATCCCATTCCCGCAACGCGAAGTTCGCGTTATTAACGAGGACGCTATATCACTTAAAAATACAACGCCCTGATTAAAAAGGGGCTGTTGCCCCCTGGGTTTTAGTTGGTTGCAGCAGGCGAAGTCTGATAGGCGTCTGTGCCCCACAATGGCACGGTGGATAAACTGTGTTTAAAACTGCCCGAGGTTTCCTTGGTGGAATAGGCCAGGTACATTAGCGTTTGGTTTTGGGCATCAAAAATGCGGCGAATTTTCATATTTTTAAACAGGACGCTTTTCGATTTTTTAAACACGACATCACCTGATTTGGATTTATCGATAGCCGCTATCATGGCGGCAGTAATTTCGTCGGTCTGACGGCAGGCAATCGAGCTGTCGGAAGGGTCGGCAAGGCTCAGATCAGCCTCAATGCTTGCCACATGGCAGGTTACCCCCGGGATCAGCGGATCGGTGAACATGTCTATTTTAATGTCCTTGGTGGTAAACAGTCCTAATGAGACATCGCCTACTTCATTGCGGTCGCAGGCGGTTAGCAGTAAAACGCCGGTTAGTGCGATTATCAGCTTTTTCATAACTTTCCTTTTAACAGTTGCCGGTTGAGTAACAGGGTACACCCATCGGCTATGCTACGGTATGTTTATCCCTGATAGTTGATGTACAATAGCCCGCGTTAAACTTATTTACGGTTGTGCGCGTACCAAAGGTCGCATTACCGATATCAATCAAGGAATTTAATCATGCCATTACTCGACAGCTTCCGTGTTGATCACACCCGCATGCAAGCCCCGGCTGTTCGCATTGCAAAAAAAATGACGACGCCTAAAGGCGATCCCATCACTGTTTACGATCTGCGCTTTACGGTACCAAATCAGGAAGCGTTGTCTGAAAAAGGCATTCATACCCTTGAGCACTTGTTCGCTGGTTTTATGCGTGAGCATCTGAATGCAGATGACGTTGAAATCATCGACATTTCTCCAATGGGTTGCCGGACTGGTTTTTACATGAGTCTGATTGGTACACCAGACGAAGAGCGCGTAGCCAAAGCCTGGCTGGCGGCCATGAATGATGTACTGAATGTACAAACCGAATCTGATATTCCGGAACTGAACGAATACCAGTGTGGCACTTACAAGATGCACTCTCTGAAAGAAGCGCAGGAAATTGCCCAAACGGTACTCAACCGCAAAGTAGGTATCAACAGTAACGACGAACTCTACTTAAGCGATGAGTTTTTAGAGCAGTAAAACTGGTCGCTCTTCTGCTCCCATACCGGGAGCAGAAGTTAACTAATTCTGCCTGTTTACCCC
>JAYZXK010000242.1:0-3219 GCA_036141415.1 Pseudomonadota bacterium | reverse complement strand
TAGAAGGTAATCCGCCGCTCAATGAAGACGGCATGTTCTGTATTGTTGGCGGTAAGCCATTCCTTGACCAGCTTAAGCACGCTGCTAAAGACGCTGCGGCCATTATTGCCTGGGGCTCATGCGCCTCATGGGGCTGTGTTCAGGCCGCTCGTCCAAACCCCACTCAGGCGGTTCCTATTCATAAAGTGATTAAAGATAAACCCATCATTAAAGTACCGGGTTGTCCTCCTATTGCAGAGGTAATGACCGGCGTAATCACCTACATGCTGACTTTCGGCAAGGTACCGGAACTGGACCGTCAGGGTCGTCCGAAGATGTTCTACAGCCAGCGAATCCACGATAAATGTTACCGCCGTCCGCACTTTGATGCCGGTCAGTTTGTTGAACAGTGGGATGACGAGGGCGCGCGTAAAGGCTACTGCCTGTACAAAGTAGGGTGTAAAGGGCCAACCACTTATAACGCCTGTTCAACCGTTCGCTGGAACGAAGGCACGTCCTTCCCAATCCAGGCTGGCCACGGTTGTATTGGCTGTTCAGAAGATGGGTTTTGGGACAAGGGTTCCTTCTATGACCGTCTGACTGACATTAACCAGTTCGGTATCGAATCGAACGCTGATGAAGTAGGCACTGCCGTTGCTGGCGGTGTAGGTGCAGCGATTGCTGCCCATGCTGCCGTTAGTGCGGTGAAACGCGCGCAGCATAAGGGAGAACAAGAATAATGAACACGCCGTTAAATTCTAAATTACTCGACAGCTCAGGCCGCCGTATTGTGGTGGATCCGGTGACCCGTATTGAAGGTCACATGCGCTGCGAAGTAAACGTTGATGACAACAATATTATCCGCAATGCGGTATCTACCGGTACCATGTGGCGCGGGCTGGAAGTGATTTTAAAAGGCCGTGATCCCCGTGATGCCTGGGCATTTGTTGAACGTATTTGTGGGGTGTGTACCGGTTGTCACGCACTTACCAGTGTTCGCGCCGTAGAAGATGCGTTGGGTATCGACATTCCGTTAAATGCGCACCTTATTCGTCATCTGATGGATAAGACCCTGAATATCCACGATCACGTGGTGCATTTTTATCATCTGCATGCGCTGGACTGGGTGAACCCGGTTAATGCGCTGAAAGCCGATCCGAAAGCTACCTCTGCCCTACAGCAGAAAATATCGTCGTCACATCCGTTATCCAGTCCGGGTTATTTCCGCGACGTACAAACCCGTATCAAGAAATTTATCGAAAGCGGCCAGTTAGGGTTATTTGCCAATGGTTACTGGAGTAACCCGGCTTATAAACTGCCGCCTGAAGCGGATCTGATGGCGGTGGCGCACTACCTTGAAGCGCTGGATATGCAAAAAGAGATCGTTAAGATCCACACTATCTTCGGCGGTAAGAACCCACACCCTAACTTTATGGTTGGCGGTGTACCCTGTGCGATTAATCTCGACGGTACGGGCTCATCCGGTGCACCGGTTAATATGACCAGCCTTAACTTTGTGCTGGAGCGTATTCGCGAAGCAGAAGCCTTCATTAAAAACGTTTATATTCCGGACGTGATCGCCATTGCCACGCTTTATAAAGACTGGCTGTACGGCGGCGGCCTGGCTGCTTCTAACGTGCTGAGTTATGGCACGCACACAGTGGTACCGGGCGATAAATCTACCGACCTCATTCCGGCTGGCGCGATTATCAATGGCAACTGGGATGAGATACACCCGGTGGATGTGCGTAATCCGGAAGAAATTCAGGAGTTCGTAGATCACAGCTGGTATCAGTATGCCAACGGCGCTAAAGGCCTGCACCCCTGGGACGGTGAAACAGAAGCGAAATTTGAACTGGGGCCAAACTTTAAAGGCACCAAAACGAATATTAAAGAGCTTGATGAAAGCGCCAAGTACAGCTGGATCAAATCACCGCGCTGGAAAGGCCATGCGATGGAAGTGGGACCGCTATCACGCTACATCGTGGCGTATGCGTCTGGCAAAGAGTACGTTCAGGAGCAGGTTGACCGCTCATTATCGGCGTTTAATCAGGCTACTGGTATGGACCTCGGCTTAAAGCAATTCCTGCCTTCAACCTTGGGCCGCACCCTGGCGCGTGCGCTGGATTCTGAACTGTGTGTCGACTCGATGCTGGATGACTGGCATCAGTTGGTCAATAACATTAAAAACGGTGATACCTCTACCGCCAACGTGGAAAAATGGGATCCGAAAACCTGGCCTAAAGAGGCTAAAGGTGTGGGCACCAACGAAGCGCCGCGTGGTGCGCTGGGTCACTGGATTAAGATTAAAGACGGTAAAATTGAAAATTACCAGGCAGTGGTACCCACCACCTGGAATGGTTCTCCACGTGATTCAGAAGGCAATATCGGGGCTTTTGAAGCGTCATTGCTTAATACGCCCATGGAACGCCCTGATGAGCCGGTTGAAATCCTGCGAACTTTACACAGCTTTGACCCGTGTCTGGCCTGTTCCACACACGTAATGAGTGAAGACGGTCAGGAACTGACTAAAGTGAAAATTCGTTAAGAGAGCACCCTGATGCTCTCTCTGGAGACTCAATTATGTCTACGTCAGTGAAAAGCAAAGCTGTTGAGAGAAGTCAGCTTACGGATAACCATCACAGTGGTGATGAGAAGGTTATCACCCGCCGTCAAACCGCGGTCTATGTTTATGAGGCGCCAGTGCGCTTATGGCACTGGATAACCGTGTTTTCCATCATCACGCTGTGCGTGACGGGGTATTTTATCGGTCAGCCTTTACCCACTTTACCGGGGGAAGCCAGCGATAATTTCCTGATGGGTTACATTCGCTTTGCCCACTTTGCCGCGGCTTACGTGGTAACCGTGGGCTTTATCGGCCGGTTGTACTGGGCACTGGTAGGGAACCATCATTCCCGTGAACTGTTCTTCCCCAAGTTTTTTGTGAAAGCCTGGTGGAAAGAGGTATGGCACGAGGTACGCTGGTACCTGTTTATGGAAAAGACGCCCAAGAAGTACATCGGTCACAACCCGCTGGCACAACTGGGCATGTTCTTTTTCTTCATCCTCGGCATGATCTTTATGATCTTCACAGGCTTTGCGCTTTACAGTGAAGGTGCCGGGCAGGGAAGCTGGCAGGATACGTTGTTTGGCTGGGTGATCCCGCTGTTTGGCCAGAGTCAGGATGTGCATACCTGGCATCGCCTGGGCATGTGGTATCTGATCACTTTTATTATGATC
>JAYZXK010000241.1:0-11435 GCA_036141415.1 Pseudomonadota bacterium | reverse complement strand
CGGTACCATTGGTCATTTTCGGGCTCCAGCATCAAAGCATTCTGATAAGCGCTGATAGCACTCACCGGTTTACCCGTTTGCAAATTGACATAGGCAAGCTGGCCGTAAAGCTGGGCATCAGCGGCCCCCAACTCAACGCTTTTCACCAGATGTTCCCGGGCTTTATCGAGCTTTTCAGTTAATAAATACACCAGGCTTAAACTGCGGTGTGCTGCCGCCAGTCCCGGCAGCTCTTTAAGTGCTGTGATTAGCGCCTGCTCGGCTTCATTGTACCGTTTGAGGTTAAGTAAGACCTGCCCTTTCAGCTCCAGCAGGCTGGCGCTGGGGTCGGTAATCGCCAGCTGTTCAAATGCTGTAGCAACGTCCTGATACTTACCTTGTGAAAGCAACGGCTGAATAGTCTGAATAAATTTACTTTCATCCCGTGACACACGGCCACGCTTGCCCTCGCCAAACTGGGTTTTAATCACGAAATCCCAATCGGTTTCGGCCAGGGTTATGTCGATGGCAGCAGTAGCCTTCAGGCTGCACAATGAGACAGCGAGGCAACAAGCACTCACCAGACTACGTAGGGGGGTTACTCTTTTCATTATATTCATGCTCTTTACGCCTCTATAACGACCGGCCAGATAAACCGGGCTCGAACGGCTTCGTTGGCCTTGTATGGCGCGGTAAATTTACTGGCATTAACAAACCGCACTATTTCTTTGCGGAGTTCGTGGTAGGGGTTTTCAACAATATCAATTAAATTGACATTGCCCTTTTCATCTATCATCACATCCAGCTTTACGACCACGCGCTTGATGCCTTTATGCTTTAGCTTTTTCGGAAAACGAATTTTTACCGGGGTTAATAATGTGGGTTTACCATCGAGTTCGCTCAGGCCATAGGCATCCCAGTCGATTTCCGGCATTTCCCATTCACTGTTTTGCACCACCACATTGGGCATATCCGGGCGGGTCATCTGAATATCCGGTTGTACTGATAGATCGGCCATGGTCATCTGAGCGCCCTGTCCTTCTACCTGCATGGTAAGTTCAGTTTCAGCTTCGACCTGCTGACTTTGAGGCGGTGGAGGCGGAGGCGGCGTAATGGCAATGTCCAGCTTTCTGACCACCACATCCTGACTGGTTGACGCACTGAGATAGTGACCAAGCCACATCACACCAATAGCCCCAAACAGCAACAACGTGCTAATAAATGAAGCGCCGAATCGATTAAGCATAGTTGTGTACTCCGTCACACTATTAAGGTTTGAGCGTGGCAATATTGACCGCCGAAGCACCAGCTAACTTAGCTTCGTCAATCACCTCTACCAGCAACTCTGAGCGCACCGCTTTGTCGACCTGCACTACTACCGGCCGGTCGTCTTTTAACAACAGTTGTTCAACGGTAGAGCGAACGCCACTGACTCCGATGTTCGCGCCGTCGTACACAACTTCTCCGGTGCGGGTAATCGCTAACAATATGGCCATTTGGTCGAGCTGTTGGGCTGAAATCGCCTGCGGCTTTTCTACTTCCACGCCGGTTTCTTTAACAAACACGGTCGACACGATAAAGAAGATCAACAGAATAAACACCACATCCAGCAGCGGTGACATATCAATAGTGTGGTTATTCTGGCTTTCCAAACGACGCTGTAATCTACTGGGCATAACGCATTCCTTCTTCCAGCCAGGCTTTTCTCACTGCGCCTTTTACAAACACCAGCGCCAGCCAGCCCGGGATTGCCAGCACCAGACCCAGTTGTGTGGTTAACAATGCATCGGCAATTCCACCACTAACAGCCTGGCTGTCTACGCCAAACGCCATCATGCTGGTAAAGCTAAACTGTAAGCCGGAGATCGTTCCCAATAATCCCAGCAGGGGTAAAGCGTTAACCAGAATACCCGGCAGCATTTGCTGTTCGGCTAAACTGGTATCGATATCTTTTTGCTCATCCCGTGGAGCATGCCGGTTTACATACAAAGTGAAGATATTCAGATAAGCAAACCAGGCAACCCCCACTATCAGCCAGCAGATCCAGTTTGACACCACCAGTTCAAACATCATTCCCCTCCCACAGCCTTGGCGGACACAGGTTGAGCGTTATCGTCATTACTGGCATCGGACTGCTCGCTACTTAACAGCAATGCAAAGCTTTCGAGACCGTCGTAATAAGCTTTCGCTTTGCGCGACAACACAGCGTTGAGGATCAATGCCGGGATTGCCACCACCAGGCCAAGTTCAGTGGTTACCAGGGCCTTGGCTATGCCGCCGGAAATCACTTCAGGATCGCTCGAGCCAAAGGCGGTCATCATGCGGAAGGTTTCGATCATACCGCTAACGGTACCCAACAGGCCCAGTAACGGTGCAACTGCTGCGGTAACCGCTACCGTGTTGATCCACTTATCCAGTTTGGATTTATCGAGTTGTAACTGCATAAACAATTCATCATCCCGCTCTCTGGTCGTCGGCGCCGTGAGTGTGATTTTGAGTAACTGCTGCTGCATACCTTTAAAGGCGGCTTCACCATGCTTTTTGAGGCGAGCGCGCACCTGCTTCATGGAAGTGATCGCAACCTGCTTGGGTAAGCGCCATAACTGGGTAACTTTGTATAACCCGATAGCGGTGGCAATAAACGCGAACAGCACAATTGGCACCACCCAAATCCCGCCTTTCACAACGTGTTCAATTATCGACTCTGAGGCATTATCTTTAGTAACAGCCCGACCTAATGTTGGATCCAGAGTTAACACGCCCGCAGGTGAATGCTGTAAAGTATTGAGTTGTTCGTACGCGCTGCCATCAAACAAGGAAGTGGCGGTTAGCAAACCGTTGTGATGGCTGGCCAGCCCGCCGATTTCACGCTCGGGTTGGATAAACCACGTCACCGGGCCCACACTTAAGGTGTTTGCCTGGATCACTGCGCCATCGGGTAATACCAGCTTTTGGGTCTGCCATTGTGGTGACAGGGTTTGTTGTGCAGCGGCCGCTGTGTCTCCCACCAGAGCAATTTTTTCGCTCAGGCTTTTCGCTTCCAGGGTGCTGTAGGCGTAGCCGCTTTGTTGCAGGTAACGGTCGAGTAGATTGCGTTGATAATCCTGTTGCTCGGTCCAGCTCGCTAGCCGTTCCTCTAGCTGAGTCAGACTCAAAGTGCGTTCATCCATTTTACGCCGTGCCACTGCGGTTTCGTTGCGCAGCTCAATCACCTCTTGCTCCAGGTTTCTGAGTTTTTCACCCAGGGCAATGCGTTCTTTAGTAATACGATTTTCGGTTGACTCCAGACTTTGCCTGGCCTGTTTAATATTATTAAGCAGGGCCTCTTGTGGTGTAGCGGCACCAACGGCGGTGCAGAAAACTATTGGTAAAACAAACATTAGAATGCGCATTACTGGCCTCCGGTTGCTGATGACAGTGAGACAGGTAACTCAACAAAACCGGGTTCCTTGCGCTTCTCGTAAATGGCGATGGCCTTAGCGATTTCATCCCCTGTTAAAGACTCATCAAAGTGCCATTGCCATTCTCCCTCAATCACTTCACCGGTTCCCTGGTAGCGCCCACTGGCGTTGGTGAACCAGGCATAACCTGCGCCCAGATAAAACTGTTTTACCAGCACGTCCTGCTCATCTGGTGCGGTAATAATGGTTTCATTAACGGTAAGTTGCTGATTGAATCTGTGTAGCGCTGAAAGCTTGGCTAACACCACTTGTAAGTTCGCTGATGTTTCGGTGCTATCAGCAAGTTGGGATTGCTCTTCATCCCACAGAGTGCGAACCGGATCCGGCAGAGCACTGTAAAGGCTATTTACCCGTGCAGTGATGGTTGCCAGCGAGCGGGTTAATTTTTCCTGTTGTGTTTCCATGTCACTTTGTGACGCCAGTAGAGCTTCACGCTGCTGTTCAACATCGCCCTGATTGGCTTTGCCTTGTGCAAGTATGTCGGCTAACTGCGCCTTTTCTGCTTGTAACAACTGGATCCGCTGCTGCATGGTTGGCGCTTGTTGTTGCCATTCATTGAGTAATCGTCTTTCCTGACGCTCCAGCCCCAGCCATTTTTCAGTGAGACCATCCACTTCATTAATCGCCTGCTGCGCCCCGACAGGGCTTATCAGCAAACTAAGCAACAGAATGTTGTATAACCGAAACATGCTTTACATCCGAGTATTGATAGGTTCTGAATAAACAAAAACGCACCCGCTGCAACGAACCCTTGCAACAGGTGCACTTAGTTACATTGGCAACTACTTAAAAGCGGTAGCTGGCAGCCAGCAAGAAGCTTCGACCAGGCTCGTTATAAGTGTTAGCCCCCGCAGTAGCCTGTACCCCTTCCCTGAAAATGCTTTTATCCAGTAAGTTCTTCACACTGAAAGTAAATTGCAGTGCGTCGTTAAACTGATAAACCGAATTAAAATTCACGATGGTATAGGGGTCGCGCTCTTTTGGATTTTCCAATTCTTCACCCGACGTCACGCTGGTCGTTGGACTAACGGTTTTACCGTAATGCTGACCGCTTAACACCAGTTCCAGATCATCGTTAACCTGCCAGCTCAGCATAGAGTTGATGGTGTAATCAGGTACAATTGACAACGGCTCACCGGTGGTTTTGTCTTCCGATTCAAGCATGACCGTGGCATTGGTAGACCATTCAATTGAATCGCTTAAAGGCAGTAACAAGTTGGCTTCCAGACCTTCAATAACCGCTTTGGGAATATTAGCCCACTGAAATACTTGCACATATCCGCCATTTGAACCGTCAATCACGTACATAGGTGATTGATTACCGGTGCCAATTTTGTTGCGATAATCATTGTGGAAATAAGTTAATCCAGCATTGATGCCGCTTTCGGCAACATAATGTACCCCCAACTCTTTATTGACAGAGGTTTCATGTTCAAGTTCGGGATTACCAATGATGGAACAACCACTGCCCTGGCTTGGGTAAGCTACCGGACAACCGTTACCACGGGTGGTATAGACATAGTTTGCGTTCAACTGATAAAGATTCGGCGCTTTAAATGCCCGGCTTATCCCCGCCTGAAATGTTAGATTTGGAGAAGCCTGGTAGCCAATATTCAAACTAGGCGAAACATTGGTGCCAGCCTCGCTGTGATTATCAAAGCGTACTCCAGGCGTGACGGTGACCGCATCAGACACCATAATGTTATCCTCAATGTATACACCTATAAGTTCGGCGGTGACCACTGAGGGGCGGTCTTCAACGGCAACAGTGCCGTCAATTTCATCTAAATCAACCGCTGCGATACCGGTTTGATTACTCACACTGTCATCTAATCGCTCACCACGGAACTCAGCACCAAGGGTCATGGTTTGATTCAGGCCAGCAAATTTCAGCGGCAGGTTCCATTCGCTTTTAGCGGTAATGTTACGAAGCATAATGGTATTCATTTCGCCGGTTTCGGTATTAATGGCGCCATCACCACCACCAGCAGCTCCCTCACTTAACCGGGTATTTTCGGTTTCTTCCCACTGGATATAACTGAATGAATCACCAAATTCGTAGTCACCATTGTGAGTTAGCGACGCCGTTTTACGACGCATTATGTTGGTTTCTTCACCGATATATAGCTGAGTGGTCGTCGCATCAACGCCCTGGAAAGCATTGTCACCTGAGTAGATATTGCCTTGACGGCTATACGCCAGCTCGGCTTCCCAGGTATGAGTTTCGTTTTGGTCAAAGCGGATTAAGGTTCGGGCATCCATATTCTCCACCCCTTCGCGGCCAGCCGCTACGCGGGCACTACCGTCTCGTCCTGCGCTTTCCGCTACGGTTGCATCACGATTCAGATCAGGCTCATCACCGTCCTGTTTGTTATAGTTCAGTACAGTACGCTGCGAGAATCGTTCGCTAAGAGGGCCGCTCAGAACTACGTTAGCGCGCTTATTGCCGCCTTCCAGTGAGTTTTCCGGAATTTCAGTTTGTAGTGTAACGGTAGCTGAACTGGTTTCAGGGGTTTTAGTAATAATGTTAATGACACCACCGGACGCTCCTGAACCATAACGAGCAGCCGCCGGGCCGCGAATAACTTCGATGCGCTCGATGGCCTCAGCTGGCACCCAGTTACTGTCACCACGAGTATCTCGTTCGCCTGCACGGCCCATTTTTACTGAGTTGCGCGACAAAACCGGTTTGCCGTCGATTAAGATCAGTGTGTTTTCAGGCCCCATTCCACGCAGGTCGATTTGGCGCTTGTTACCATACTGGCCTGAACTTGAGTTACCGGAAAGATTAACACCCGGCATGGTTCTGACCAGTTCAGCGATGTCATTTGTGATCGGCCGACGTTTCATATCTTCTGTCGTGATAACCGATACACCCGGTGCTTGTTTTAGTTCTTCGGATGCAGCCTGAACCACGGTGGTTTCAAGCGTTTCAATTTCTTCTGATTGTTGCGCGGCGACACCTCCCACGGTCAGCATGGGGAAAAGTGTGGTCAATAGTAATCGCTTTTTATTCATAGACATGAAGAATAATTCCTTGGTTTTTAATGCGTTTGGGCATTGTCATGTGTGTCCAACCTGCTCTGTGATCGTTGTTAGCCCATGAAAAGGAGCAGGCCCTACTGAAATATCGCCTGAATACTAATAGGAATCATTATCATTTGCAACAACAGAATTGTACGACATAATTGAAATCACTGAATAAATGCTACTGATAATCGAATCGAGATAAGCAAGCCTAAGACAAGCTGCATCCCTTTACTCAGCTCTGCTGCGGCCAATACGAACGATAAAATCTAAATGCTAACAATTATCATTTATATGATATTTTAGTTATTAACTCAGAAGAAGTGCGCAACTCTTATAGGAATGATAAGAGTTCCTTATAGCTGCAGGGTATTCACCTGGATAAAGTGAAGTTGGATTGTAATCCTCTCCAGGATCGTAAATACGCTGACCGGGTTTTAGGGGCGTATCAGGCTCAGCGCCCGACTGCTGGAGCATAAAGTGCTTAGCGGATAATCACAAATCAGATGCCAGGGTCTGTCGGCAAACCTGCCTTGAGAGTTTGTCAGTCAATAAATGCACTGAACGCACCCGATAAGTGCTGGTATATATTATTGTGCAGACTTCCTCTTGCCACAGTTGCGGCGCTATAAAAAGTGGTCGCTGCCAGAGGCCTTTTTTATTTAGACTCCTATGATCTTTCATTATTTTAGCTGCTGTAAAAAGCGCGCCGTTCTGGTATAACAAATAAAAAATAATAAGAATAAAATCAAAGTTGCCTATAAAAATAACGATAAGAGTGCGCTTATGAAGTCTATGTCTTTGCAACAGAAATTTATGCTGATTGTCGGTGGCGCAATGTCACTGGTTTTGTTAATTGCCGCCATTATTTTACTGAATTTTGTTAGTGAACGAGCCAGAACCACCATCGAAAATGACGTGCTGAGCCTCGTGAACAAAGAAGCTCAGGCCATCGAAGGGTTTTTCTCAACTTATGGCGGTGTCGCCCGTAGTTTTTTAAGTAACCCGTTTATTCAAACTTTTTTTGCCGAACACGATGAGCGTGGAGCCGGAGCGGCGTCATTACCCGACTCAGATAAAATTTATAAAACTTTTCAGCAAATTAGCAGTGCTGATGAAAATATAAAATCGGCCTTCTTTGGATCTGCTAATACCGGCGAGTACTTTTACGAGGAAGGTCGGGTGGGTGTGGATACTGAAGGAGCGGATGCTGGCGATCCCACCAAAGGGTACTTTGCCACGGCGCGCCCGTGGTTTAAAGCAGCAGTGAGTCATCGCGGTCTTTACGTAACACCGCCTGCCGTTGATTCGCAGGACGGCAGTATTTCAGCCGTAGTACAGTCAGCCGTTTACCTCAATGGCACCTTACTGGGTGTGGGCGGCGTGGATATTCTTATCAGCACTATTGCCGGGGTACTCGACGACATTCGTTACGAGGGTCAGGGGGTCGCGTTTTTAGTAGATGATAAGCAGAATGTGGTGTACTTTCCCAACACCAGTGACACGCTGGACATCAGCTCACCGCTCGCTTCCTTTGATTCTGTCTTCAGTGACTCTAACGGCTTTACGGCACTGGCCACAGCCATGACTGCTGATACCCAGGGCACGGTTGATGTGCGCTGGCAGGGGAAAGACTATTATGTCACTTTCCGTCACGCCAGACTAAGCAACCCGGAAATGAACTGGACGCTCGGCTTTATGCTGCCGCAAAGTGTCATTGCCGAACCGATCCAGCATGCTATTCTGGTGGCTGGAGTGCTGGCGTTAGTCATCATTGGTATCCTGGTATCAATTACCTATGTTGCCAGCACCCGTGTAACCCGCCCTATTTTGCAAATGAAAGACGCTATGGCAGATATTGCCTCTGGTGAAGGCGACCTGACTAAACGGCTGACTATTAACAGTCGCGACGAAGTAGGCCAGCTGGCCGAACAGTTCAACCTGTTCACCGATAAACTGCACCGCTTATTGATTGAAGCTGCGCACAGTACTCAGGCTGTAGCAGATGCCGCAGGGCATTTAAAGGTGCTTTCGCAAAGTACCAGTAATGAAGTCAGACAAGAACAACGCCAGGTCGACTCAGTATCCAGTGCGGTAACACAAATGGCTACCATGGTGCAGGAAATTTCAGCCAATGCATTGCAGTCCAGTGAAGCGGCCACCACCACAGAACAACAAGCCAATGATGGGATGCAACTGGCCAATAGCGCCCGTAGCGAACTTCAGCAACTGGCAGAGTCGATTAATGATGCGGTTCAGATCGTAAGCGGCCTGTCGCAGGAATCACAAAACATTGGCGCTGTTATTGATGTGATTAATGGGATTGCTGAGCAAACCAACCTGTTGGCATTGAATGCGGCAATCGAAGCAGCTAGGGCGGGTGAGCAAGGGCGTGGTTTTGCGGTCGTGGCTGACGAAGTGCGTTCACTCGCCTCACGCACTCAGGACTCCACCGATGATATCCGCAAAATGGTTGAACGTTTACAGAACATGACTTCGCACACCCGGACTGCCATGCAGGAAGGGCAGAAAAAGTCAGAACAAGGTGTAGAGCAAGCGCAGCAGGTAGCGGCGTCATTACGCCATATCAGTGAGTCCATCGGCACTGTGCAATCGCAGAGTACCCAGATCGCCCAGGCGACTAAGCAGCAAACCAGTGTTGCAGAAGATATTAACCGTTCACTGGTAGCCATCAGTAGTGTTAGCGATAAAGCCAGCGATAATGCTGGCCAGCTAGCTGCAGATGCTACCCGCTTAAGTGAAATTGCCAGTGAACTGCGTGAAGTCATCAACCAGTTTAAACTCTGATCGGGCCACCGATCTGCCAGATTCAAGCCGGTGTGGTGTGCAGGAGGCAACCAAGGCATTCCCGCCGGCTCAGCTGCACACGCGACTCATTTGCTACTGATAAGCACCTTAAGGTGCTTGCCGATTTCGCTGGCACTTAAAGGTTTGGACCAGTGATATCCCTGACCAAAATCACAGCCCATACCCAGCAGTATTTGCCGGGTTGCTTCATCTTCTATTCCCTCAGCAACGGTACTCATACCGAGGCTGCGGGCCATGGTGATCATCGCCTGCACCAGGGGGACATCGTTGTCATCACTGGTAAGCGGATGAATAAACGAACGATCGATCTTAAGCGTAGAGGCATTGAACCGGCGTAGATACGCTAAGTTTGAGTATCCTGAGCCGAAGTCGTCAATGGCAATGGTAATGCCCATGTCGGTCAGGGCAGCCAATTGTGCCACGATACCGGATGAGTCATTAATAAACAGCGACTCTGTCAGCTCAATTTCAAGCGCCTCGGGTGGCAGGTCTGCCTGCTGCAAGGCACGCTCCACATGACGTTGTAATAAGCCATCGTTAAATTGTAGGGCTGAGATATTCACTGCTACACGCAGATCAGATAAACCGTTTTGGCGCTGACCAGCACAAAACAGGCAAGCCTGTTCGATTACCCAGCTTCCCAGTTTGTTGATAACGCCAGCGGTCTCAGCCATCGGGATAAAAATGTCTGGCCCAATCATGCCACCCTCTTTTTGTGGCCAGCGCAACAAAGCCTCTACCACTAATGGTTGCTCAGAGTTCAGATCGACAATCGGCTGATAGTATAATTCAAATGCATTGGTACTCACTGCACTTCGTAATTTTTGCAGCAACTTGAAACGCTCTTCGCTAAGTTCATCCTGCTCTGGTGAGTAAAAGCTATAAGTATTGCGCCCATCGTTTTTTGCCTGATACATAGCAATATCGGCTTTACGACATAGCTCTTTAAAGTGTTCTCCATCTTTTGGCGCAATGGCAATGCCAATTGAAGAAGAGATCACCACCCGATTTTGCAGTACCTCGAACTCTTTGGCGCATTCCAGCAGCAGGTTGTTTACAAACGCCTTGAGCTGATCATTATTTTCGCAGTCACCACCGCATGGCGTGAGCACCAAAAACTCATCACCGCCAAACCGAATAAGATGCTGCCCCTCGCTAAGACGATCGCTGAGGCGCTGGGCCAATTCTTCCAGCAGCACATCGCCGGCTACATGACCAAGGGCGTCGTTAACAGGTTTAAAGTTATCCAAATCAAGAAACAGCATGGCCAATTGGGCATTTTTACTTTTGCTTTGCTCTAACAAACGCTGAAATAACTGCTCACCGTGCAAGCGGTTTGGCAAATGGGTAAGTGGATCGTGATGAGCAAGGTGTTGAATTTGCTCGCGGCTGAGCTGTACCTTTTCGTTTTCTCTTTGCAGGGATCTCATTAACCGCTTGATATCTCTAACTAATACGTAAACACTAAAGCCAGTAATAATAAAAATAACCTGAACAAATATGAGGTGTTCCCAGCTAAGTTTCGGCGTACTGGCGGTAACATAGCCGCCGAGGTTGAGCCAGACCAGCACAGAACATTGTACAATGGTAAGCGTGAGCAGTGTACCGAACAGCCCTACTCCGCCAAGGATGGCAGCAAAAATCAGTAAACAGGGATAGCCAATAATAGCAATGTCAAACAGTCCGGCACCCACTAAAGCAAGGGCGAATAACATCGCCGACATGGAGCTCAATAAAACGTAAGAAGAGGCTTGTGTTTTGTGTATGTAGGCAAGTAAAAAAGCCAGTATCAGTGATGCCAGACCAACCGAAAATATAGTGAAGGCGACACCTCTGGCAACCAATACAGAGGCCACCAACCCTAACGCGCTAACGCCACAAATTTGCAATAGCCGGTAACGGCGTACCTGCGCCAACGCACCAATAGAGTTGGTGTCGACAGCAAGTTCCGGTTGATTGTTATTATCCATCTTTTGGGCCTGTAAATACTCAGTATTTACTATAGCATCAAGTATTAAGTGCCTCTATGTTTAACCGGCTAACGGGTTAATCAAACAGGGGGAACTCACCCCATAATGAGTACATAACAGGTCATCACCAGGCCGAGAGAAACTAGCGAAACGGATAAAATAACACCTA
>JAYZXK010000240.1:0-5849 GCA_036141415.1 Pseudomonadota bacterium | reverse complement strand
ACCGCAATGACATTCAGGGTATCGTTGGCAAAGGCCGCTCTGATGTGCTCAGGCCATTTATCGGCACCATGTTCGTAAGCCCATTTGAGTGGCACGATGTGGTCAATATCAAGATCGTCATCGTTGGTAAAAGTACTATTGGTGTACGGATCATACCAGCGGCCACTGGTTACCTGACATCCCGTGCCGTCGGCGAAAGCAACGGGGACTTCTGACTGGCGGATAAGTGTTTCGGCCCGGGTGTCACGGCAGTTACCATCCTCATCTAACCAGTGAGGAAACAGGTCTCTTTCGTAGCCATCGGTAATGGTAGCTTGTGAGTTAGTGGTATATCCGGAATAGGCTTTGCCCCCGGCCGCCAGGCAACTTTGCATACTTGCGTGCGCGGTAAAATTACGGGTTCGCTGGTACCACGGGCTGTTATTGTCGTGACACAACCCCGTCTCGGAACGTTTAACTACCTCAGCAGCAAAAGGGGCACAAAAAGGCAGGCTACTCAACAACAGCAAAACAACGAATTTAGCCATGAAAAAGAGATACTTCACTCAATACTACATCATTGCCGATAATGTAATTTCAGGCCGGGTTGGATTCAAGTTTAAATAGGGTGGCTGGCAGAGGCGTAGCGAAAAAGTTTACATTCCCCTAAAAATAAACTCAGTTGACAACACAATAGTGGCGCATAAATAACCTTATGTATATCAGGCCTTTTTAGTTCGAAGGTAGTAATTTTTTTAGGTATGAAACGCTATATGACATCCGTTTTCTGGTGCCTTCTGATGTGATTTTCTTAAGATACGTATATTTAATAGTAACTTTTTTATTTTGCTAGCCTAATCGATTTTTCTCATATATTTAAACGCTTTAAGCCAGATTTTTCTGTTTCTAGCCTGCTGTTAGTTATTATACTAAAGGTTGAATTGTCGGAGTTGTGAGCAATTTTTCATTGACTATTAGTCAATAAAATCCATAATTGCCGCAAATATTAACATTGTGACAAATGTGACATTGAGCGCTTGGGTGTGTAAGTGTACGTTTTTTTGCAAAAAAAAATAATGTGCCACGCTTTGAGCAAGTATAACGTTTGTGTAGTTTGAGGCGGCCCATGATTGATTTCAGCCAGTTCTCCATAAGAAGCAAGTTTGCTTTCCCTTTAGTCGTAGTTACGGCGTTATTATGTGTTGTAGCGATTATTTCTGTTTTCTCTCTTAGTAACCTTAGTGATGACTCTGAACAAATAGCCAAGCGCTATCTTAATGCTGTCAGCCTTACCCTTAATGCCGATCGGGATCTCTATCAGGCACAAACGGCGTTACAGGATGCCATTATCCGCGCAGGTATGCGTGGCGAGTCCGTTGATGCCGAAATTGCTGACTTCCGGGAAAATGCACAACAAGCCCTTGATCGAATGAATCAGGCACGCGCTATCGTTCAGCAAGAAGCGGAAAATGTTGGCAGCGGGAATACATTTAAAAATGACTATGACAACTGGTTGCGTGATGCTAATGAAGTTGCATCGCGGGTTATGTCCGGCGATATCGAAGGTGCAAATGCATTGCGCTCAGCCAGTCTGGTTGATAATTTTGAGCAGGTCAGAGGCCATTACGACACCTTCGGTGAAGCAATGAAAAATGCCGCTGATGCGCTTGCCGCCGATATGCAGTCATCATCTCAAAGCAATCAGTTATTGTTGTTGGTGGTATTGGTTATTGTGCTAATCGTAAGCGCTTTATCCATTATGTATGGACCACGCCTGGTAACTGATCGACTGAATACCTTGATTGATGTCATGCGTGATATCAGCCAGGGGGATGGCGATTTACGCAGTCGCTTAAACAGCAGCGGCAAAGACGAACTGGCAACCCTGGCAAAAACCTTTAATCGCTTTATGGAAAACCTCCAGGAGTTGATCGTGGTTATCCAGCAGGATACCGAGAACCTGAAAACGGATGCAGCAAATCTCAATGAAGCTTCCAATACCGTGAAGTCTGCATCTCATCAGCAGAATGACAATCTCGACCAGATTGCCACGGCCGTTAACGAATTAAGCCACGTGGTAGCAGATACGGCCAGTAACAGTCAGGGAGCGATGGAGAAGGTCAAGGTTGCCTCTCAAATCAGCACGTCTTCGAGTAAAGTGGTTAATGACTCTGTTAAAAATGTGTCGAATCTGTCTGCATCAATTAGTAACGCTAGCGACGTTATCTCCAGCCTGGCCAAAGAGTCACAAAACATTATAGCGGTATTGGATGTTATACGGGGTATCGCCGAGCAAACCAACCTGTTGGCACTGAATGCTGCTATCGAGGCTGCGCGCGCCGGTGAGCAGGGTAGAGGCTTTGCCGTGGTGGCCGATGAGGTCAGAACCCTGGCGAGCCGCACTCAGCAGTCAACAGAAAATATCAACGAAATGCTTGGTCGCCTGGAGCACAGTGTGAATGATGCGGTTAACGCCATTGAGCGAGGCGCCAGCGAAGTAGACTCTGTGGTAGCCGTTTCAGAACAACTGGCAAGGGCGTTTGACCAGGTAAGCGAGGCGGTTAATGATGCCAATGAAACCATTTATCAGATAGCCGCAGCTACCGAAGAACAAAGCCAGGTGGTAACGGATATTAATACTAATGTCACCAACCTCAATACCCTGGGTCAGCAGAATCTCAAAACCATCGAGAATACCGGGGATATTGCAGGCAGTGTTAACGGCACCGTCCAACAACTGGGGCAAAAAGTCAGTCGTTTTAAAACGTAATGTAGCTGACGTTAAATAAAATCAAAACCAATAATATCAATACCCAGGTGAGAGAAACCGGAGACACCTATGAAATCATTGTATGTAAAATATGCCAGAATGCTCAGCGTGGCCTGTGCTACTTCACTGTTGTCACCTCTGGTGTGGGCACAGTCCCCCACCTTTGATGTGTCGGGGCAGTGGGCCTTGCGTTATGAAAATATCACCAATCCGTTATTCCCTACTACCGACGACCGCTTCACTCAGCACAACCAGCGCCTGTCCTCAAAGCTGCAGGTGAAAACAGTGATGAAATGGTCGCAGTTTGAGATTGTTGGGGAGTTAGGCGATTCCCGGGTGTATCTGGATAATGACGACCCGACCCTGGGTCGTTCGCAGGTCAACACCCTGGAGCCTGTACAGTTCAACTTCTCCTGGCTTGGTAGCGATCAGCAAGGCGCTGGTCTTACCATGCAGAAACTCAGTGTTGGCCGGTTTATTCTTGATTTTGGCAGTCGTCGGGTTATTTCCAGCGGGTATTTTCGAAATGCCATGAACACCTTCGATGGGGTAGTCAGTGAATGGCAATGGAATGACTGGAATGTTAACGCTGTTTATTTACTGCCAGTGACCCGCTTACCCGGCGATGCGGCAAGTATCGATGCGAATGAAAGAGGCTTCGATAAGTCTTACTCTGAACGTGCGATATATGGATTTTATGGCGCCTCAGCGGATAAAACCTGGCAACTGCAAACTTATTGGTTTGATGAAGAAGATGGCCCTGGTCTAAATACAGCAAATCGCGAATTCCTAACTGTAAGTGCTCATTATACGCTGCCCAATGACACCAAATGGCGCGCCGATGCCGAGGTCATTCTGCAATCCGGTACCCGGCACCAGTCTACCTCGCCCAGTGATGTCACGGAAATCGACCATCAGGCCTGGCTATTCCACGGTGCATTTGGGCAGATGATTACCGAAACGACTTCCCTGCAAGCTATTGTCGATCTGATAAGCGGAGACAACGATAACAGTGACGGTAAAAATACCAACTTTGATGCGCTCTACGGTGTGCGCCGCTTTGACTTTGGCCCTACCGAAGTGTACCGCACCATGCCACGGCGTAACCTGGTATCACTGGGTCTTAAAATGGTGAGTAAATTTACCAAGAAAGATAACCTGCTGATCCGCTATTTAAATTTTAGTTACCAGAAAACCCCGGTGGGTGGTGAGAGTGAGATAGGCAATCAGATTGAATTTCGCTGGCGTCACCAGTTGCTGCCAAAGTTCCGCCTTGAGTTTGGTGGCGCCTATATGGCCAAGGGGGATGCGTTCGCCCAGGGCGATTACCCCGACGATACCGTATACGGCTATACCGCCTTCTTACTGAAATTCTAGGGCAGATGCTTTATTGCGGCCGAGCGTGGTAATAGCCCGGCCCACAGCAACGAAAACACCGGGCCGCCCAGGCAAAACAACGCCCACGGCAAGTAATCTACGGTCGCCACACCCAGCGTGGCGGCCATAAATAAGCCGGAAACCGTCCAGGGGAGCACCGGATCCATCAGAGTAACCGAATCTTCAATGCTGCGGGACAAGTTCACCGGTGCCAGTTTTCTGGCCTGGTAGCCAGGCTGATACAGGTTGCCGATAATTAAACTGGTCACGCCGCCATGACTGGTCAGCGAAAGCAGAGTAATGCCGCTTACCATAGTGCTTAACACCAAACTGAAGATACCTTTTACCCGCCGGAGCATGGCCTGAATTAATACATTCAGTGCGCCGCTGGCCTGCATGGCACCAGCAAGTAAAAATGCCGCGATAATAACCACCAGCGTTCCCACCATGGAGTACAGTCCGCCACGCTCAACCAGTTGCAGAAAGGCTTCATTAGCCATTGCCTCAGTGCGCAGTGGCGAGGGTAGCATGTTAAGACTGAAGCCGTTCAGGTAGGCATTAACCGCATCTTCTAACTCAAAGGGTTGGACCATTACTGCAAGTGCCAAAGCCAGCATCGTGGAATAAGTAATACCGATTACGGGGGGCCATTTTTTAACAATGGCATAAATCACCAGGGCTGGCGGCAGCAATTGCCACCAGGCCGGGCTGAAGGCTGCTTCGATGAGTTGTTGCATGGCAGCAGTCGCTAACAACGCGTTGCTCTGATCGGCCGTGCTTGCGGCCGGGACCAGCAGAAACACCACGAGTGCAATTAAAAAAGACGGTAAGGCCGTGTAAACCATGTGGCCGATGTGCTGATATAAATCGGCTTTGGCTGCAATCGCCGAAATATTGGTTGAATCTGATAAGGGCGACATTTTGTCGCCGAAGCAGGCGCCGGAAATCACCGCACCGGCGGTAACCGGTAAAGAGGCCCCCATTACGGTAGCCAGCCCCATTAACGCAACGCCGATTGTGCCGGCCGAAGCCCACGACGAGCCGGTAAATATGCTCATGATAGCGGCGGCCAGAAAAGCCGAAATATACAGGTAATCCGGATCAATAAGGTGGATGCCGGTCCATACAAAAAACGGGATGGTGCCGCACAGCATCCAGCTACCAATTAAGCCGCCAATGGACAGCAGGATAAGCACTACCGGAAAGACATCTCCAAATTTGGCTACGGCGGCCTGCTCTATTAACTGCCAGCTAATGCCCCGGCTGAAACCTATCAGCCCGGCAACCACTGCTGCCAGCAATATTGCTACCACCACCAGCGTGCCGCCGAGTTCGGTAAACAACGCGCCACCAGTGAAAACTATTAACAGCACCACCAGCGGCAGCGTCGCTAACCAAAGCGGCAATGGCTCATCAGGTGAGGCTGACACGGGTTCAGACATGTTGGAAAGCTTGTTCTAAGTCAGCTATCAGTGTTTGTGCGGCTTCAAGCCCTACAGACAAACGGATTAGCCCTTGTGGCAGGTGCATGGCGGCCAGCTGTTCGGCATTTTCCGGGCGCTGTAAGGAAATGGCCAGACTTTCAAACCCGCCCCAACTCACTCCAATGCGAAAGTGATGCAGGGCATTTAAAAATTGCGTCACGTTTTCGTAGGTCGGATTCTTCAGCGTAAAGCTGAGCAGGCCGTTGTAACCGGCCAGTGGATTGGTGTCTGCTGGCGGC
>JAYZXK010000239.1:0-4572 GCA_036141415.1 Pseudomonadota bacterium | reverse complement strand
TGATTGGCTTGTTTAATGGCTTTATAAAGCCCTTGTACTGAGTCCACTTCAACGGTGTGCTGATAAGCAGGTAAATTATCAGCCTGGCACCACAAAGCGAATAGGGTGAGAAAAGCCAGGCAAAGTAAGCGTTGCATGCTATGACTCCCCGGCGGGCTTGCGGCTACCAAGCACTTTAGCCGGATTGCCACCCACAATGGCATAATCAGGCACAGGGTTAATAACCACACTGCCTGCACCAATCACACATTTTTTTCCGACATCGGCCATTACCAAGGCCCCGTTACCCAGCCAGCTATCCTCGCCAATGGTAACCTGGGTAAAAAACCCGCCCTGTTCACGTAAAGGCTTATCCGGATCAGTGAAGTTATGCTGGCCTTTGCCACTCATAATGTGCACGCCACTGCCTAATAAACAGTTTTTGCCAATGGCACATTTGCCTATGTTGCATTGTGGTCCGATATAAGTGCCTGCACCGATTTGTGTATCGTGTTGGGAAAATAAGGTACCGAAACCGATAACCAGTTCCTGACTGGTGTGTTTAAAGACGAGGGAGTAAAACGCAGCCCTTAAATAAACGCCCAGCATACCCGGCCACAGGCTCATTAACTGAGACCAACCGGTAGTGGCCACATCGGCACCCATTACTGCACTTTGTATTTTAAATAACAGAAAAAAGGGCAAGGCAAGGAGTACAAACAACAGTCTTAATGCCGTTTTAATAAGGGCTTTCATAGTGACTTTTCCTTATCGTTGTTGAGCAGTCGTAACAACGGTGTCAGAATGCCGTCCCAGGAATAGTGCTCGTCGATAGTCGCCAGGGCATTATTGCGCACCAATTGGTAGTGGTGAGAGGTCGCCATTAATCGTTTAATCGCATCAAACATATCATTTGGCTCGTCACCGACTTCGATATTTTGCCCCGGTGTGCACCGTATACCTTCAGCACCCATGGAGGTACTGACCACAGGTAAACCGCAAGCAAAAGCCTGCAGGATCTTATTTTGGATACCCCGGGCTATCCGAAATGGCGCAACAAAAATATTGCTTTCATGGAAATAGGGGAGAATATCTTCTACAAAACCTGTGACCCGGACATTGTCTACGCCGTGCAGCCTGGCAATGGCCGGAGTTGGGTTCATGCCTGCAATAGTCAGCGTAGCATCGGGCCAAAGGGTTAATACGCTCGGCCAGACTTCATTATAAAACCACAACATAGCATCTACATTAGGCGTATAATCCATTACCCCGGCAAACAACAAATGCGGCGTTTTTACCTCAGCTGGTTGAGGCGCCGGATAAAATTCAGCCGGGTCAATGCCATTACCGATAGATAACACCTCGGCGGCAGGATTGCCGGCTTGCTGTTGGTACAAATTGGTTTCTGGTTCGGCAACAAAGAAGCAGGCATCAAACTGCTTACCCACACGATTTTCAAGGCGTCTGACCAAACTGGCTTCCCGTTGATAAACCCAACGCATTGGCGGTTTGGCGTTACATGAATACTGCAGCCATTTGTGCGAATCCATGTCCATAAAATCCATAATAAGGCGAGGGCGCCTGGCTAGTTTCGCTAATACCCGGGAGCTGAAAACATAATTCGCCATACTCGAAGCAGTACAAACTATGGCATCAATATTTTGCTGGAGCAGTAAATCATCGATTTGTTGCTGTAATCCGGCACTGTAAAAATGCGCTTCACTCAACGAGGAATTGCGGGCAAGACCAGACAAATAACGCTGTAGTTTATGGTTAAGAGGCTGACTAAGGGTGTGGCAGCCATATACCTGCTCCAGCGTTTTAAAATAACCGAGTTCGTCCGATTGTTCGAAAGGCGCAGCAACGGTTACCTCAATATCATTTTTACGCAAAAAATTTATCTGATGGAAAGAACGCAGTTTCTCTCCTTTATTTGGCGGGTAAGGTATCCGCTGGGCAAGGTACAAACAGTGCAAGTGTAGTCTCGTTTAGTTGATATAGGCATATGTTTTGATTAGTGTATTATGCTTTCTGGTGAATAAAAAGCCATAACGACATGGCAAGTGGATTTCTTCCAGCGGCTTTATCCTGCTGACTATTAGCGATATCACAAACTATTTATAAATGCCTTTGCAAAGCAAATGGTTATTTACACTTTTCCAAGCCAGCGCTATTCTGCAAGACGTTGGTATTTCATTCATATTTTCGGAGTAACAATTGAAGACGCTGGTACTAACTCAGAACTTTCCGCCTGCATCCGGAGGCAGTGGTCGCTGGTTCTGGGAGCTCTATTCACGTTTAGGCCGCGATTACATTGTTGCCGCCAACGAGATGACCAATTCAGAGCTGTTTGACTCTGACGCCCCTATGGCCATTCATCGTTTGCCGCTTTACAGTCCGCAATGGGGCGTAGCGAGTCTGCAGGGGCTTAAATTTTACTGGCAGTCGTTTAAGGCGCTCAAGCGATTAGTAAAAGAACAGAACATCGGCTATATCCATTGTGGCCGCGTGCTGCCGGAAGGACTGATGGCCTGGATGCTGAATAAAACCATGGGCATACCTTACTTGTGCTATGTACACGGTGAAGATCTGGAAGCCAGTGCGTTGTCCCGCGAATTAAATAGTCTGACCAAACTGGTGATGCGCAGTGCCGATAAGATAATCTGTAATAGCCATAACAGTGCCAGCATCGTTAGTCGGGTGGATGACAGTGTTAATGATAAAGTCACAGTAATGCACCCGGGGGCTGATACCAAGAAGTTCTATCCGGCAGAGAATAAAGATGATGACTTTCTCTCTGCTATGGGGTGGGATGGAAAAAGGGTTATTTTGACGGTTGGCAGATTGCAGGCTCGTAAAGGTCAGGACAAAATGATTGAAGCCATGCCTGAAATCTTAAAACGCTGCCCTCAGGCTCACTATGTGATCATCGGGCATGGCGAAAGCCGCACGCAATTGGAGCATTTGATTGAGTCGCTTGCGTTGCAGGATCATGTACAAATGCTAACGGATTGTGACGATGAAACCATGATCAAATGCTATCAGCAGTGTGATGTGTTTATTCTGCCCAACCGCACCGAGGGGCAGGACATCGAAGGTTTTGGTATGGTACTTGTGGAAGCACAAGCTTGTGCAAAGCCGGTGATTGCCGGTGACTCAGGTGGCACTAAGGAAACGCTGCTGGCCGGTGAGACGGGCGAAATAGTGGATGCCACCAAGGTAGCTGCACTGGTTGATGTCATTTCTGCATTTATTGAAGATCCGGCTCGTTGTGAGGCCTATGGCAACGCAGGCCGCAAGCATGCGGTTCAGGCCTTCGATTGGGAAAACGCGGCAATAAACGCCCGATCGGTGTTTGCCAGAAGCTAACACCGACACAGTTGCCGGTACAATGCCATCATCTGTCTGGCAGATTCTTCCCAGCCAAACGAGTGGCAGTGAGTGAGTCCTTTTTCTATCAGGGCTTGTTTGCGCTTCGGCTCATTGAACAGGGAAAGTATTGCCTCACCCAGTGCGCCTTGAGTTGCTATATCCACTTTGATGCCAGCGTCTCCGGCGGCCTCAGGCAGCGAGCTGTTGTTGCCTGTAATCACCGGTACACCATAGGACATGGCTTCAAGGATAACCAGGCCAAAGCCTTCATAAAGGCTTGGGTACAGGAAAATGTCGGCATGCTTGTAAAGCGTGTGGCGCTCTTCATCAGAGATAAAGCCGGTTAATAAGATCCTGTCCCTCAAGCCATACTCTGTTATTTTCTTCTCAACCGTTTGTTGCGAGTCACCTGGTGCGCCGGCGATAACTAACGTATGCGGTATTTCTGAACTGACTCTGGCAAATTCATCTACCAGGTATTCAACGTTTTTGCGCGGTTGCACGGTACCTATAAACAGTAAATAGGGCGTTAGTGAGGACACGGGACGTTGCATGATACTGGTACATTCATTCATCTCCCCGGGATTAGGTTCGTAACCCTGGTAAATCACGGTGGTTTTATCAGCTGCTGCTCCTTCCCTGATAATATCGTTGGCGGTGGATTGTGATACGGCAACAATTTTTGTGGCGCAGTTCATATTCTCAAGGGTGGTTCGCTTTAGCATTCTGTCGAGCCCTTCACCATGTACCTTCATATAAAAATAGGCGATATCGTGAATGGTCAGGACTGTTGGTATTGTGCCGCTCACAGGTACCGAGTGATTAGGACCGTGGAAAACGTCTATACCGTCTAGTTTCATCACCAGTGGCAGATAATACTTCCACCACACGCTGGGGTGTTCGCTAAGCAGGTTTACCGGTGTCCAGAGTGGTCGGTGTTTAACCTGTTTATTAGACGTTAGCCAGTCGAGTTTTTGTTCCCTGGGCTGACGTTGATAATAAAGGTAGTAGGTGACATCAGAGTGATGCTGACTGACAAGTGTTTCGACTAACTTTTTTACATATCTGGATATTCCGGTGTGAAACTGTGCTTTGACTACTTCAACGAAAATGCCGACGCGCATTGCGGATATCCTTAATCTGACGATAAATAGTTCATCTAATGGGGAACTATTGTTGCAGACAACAGCTTATTTAGCATTGCTTTTTTGCATTAAAAAC
>JAYZXK010000238.1:0-7887 GCA_036141415.1 Pseudomonadota bacterium | reverse complement strand
TGACTCAAATACCACTGCAGCGCAGCATGGGGATCAGAATTTGCCCAGGTAGCTATAACAGACGACATAATACCGTCTTTTTGCATGCTGCCGGTTACATTCAGGTTCACATAATCCACAGCCTGCAGTGGCGACAATTCTGCCAGGCGGTTTATAAACATTATAGTCATTTGCAGACCTTCCGGCGAGTCACTGTATTCCAGCTGATTGAGCGCCGCCAGGGTTTGTTCGGCATTTAGTTGCGACACAATACCGTAGGCTTTGGCAATACTTGCCATGGTGGGCGACCACCCCATTTCACTTAACAGCGCCCGGGTTTGTAGTATAGCGTCATCAACCGTTATCGGCCTGTCGGCACTTTCGGTGTTCGCAACAGGTTTCGCGCCGGTCGCCTGCTCATCAGCCCGTAACACTGTGCTGCCAGCAATACTTTGCCCGTCTGATTCTGCTGCATCTATAGCGGTGTTTACGGCAACAGTTCCGGTAGGCTGGTGAGAGTTAATTTATGATGTGCCGTACCAGTAGGCGCAGAGTACGGTCGCAATCCACAGCGAACCAATCAGTAGTTTCATATCCAATCCTTTGAAAACGAGAATGTGTTGGTCTTAACTTTGTAAGGCTATAGATCACCGACCAATACAACAAAAGTCTAACCTTTAATGGCAGGCATCGCCAAAATAATTGCTTAGCAGGTCACAGAGGTTATAACGAGGACCTCCTGGCCAGAAAGCCGAGCGCAGAGCGAGTGCCATGCAGGCGGATTTGTTGCCCCGGGCGAAGTCGCTCCCACTGCGATCTGGGCGTTACCTGACACACATAATCAAAAAACTGAGCACTGTACTCGGCCAGATAAATTTTACCGTTACAGTGCTTTCTACGAAAGCGGCGGGGTAATTTAGCGATAGTCACCTGCTCGGTTGCCGTTTTGGCGTCCAGTACATACAGGTGCAGCGCCACCGGCGCGCCGCGGTAAACAGCTAAAGCAGTAATCAAGGCAACTAGCGACGCAGCGCCAATCGCACTATAAAAACGGCGTGGTGAATCAACGCTTATGGGCTTTTTGCCCTTTGCCAGCCGCTCGCCATTGATTTTACGCAGATGGTTGGTGTGTAAGAACGTTTTGCAAGTTATCACAAATACCACCAGGCCCGCCGTTAAGGCTGCCCATTTAAAGGGGGTAACCATCTCGTTATTCAGTAGAAAGGAGTGAAAATAAACCGGTAATAACATGGCGCCGAGAATTAAGCCGCCAAAAATAAGTGCTAATGTGCCAAGCAGCTTGCGCTGTATTTGCTCGGGCGTTTCAGGTTCTGGCAGCAGTATTTCCTGCTCTGGCACTGGTGAATCATCATTATTGGCATCCAGTGCTGCCAGCGCCTGATGAATTTGTTTCACCCGCTCCGGAAACCGCGCCTTGTCGATGGTGCTGAGCGCTTCTTCAAGTTCTGCTTTTGAGTAACGACTGTAATCTGGTGTCATTGCTCCATTGACCTTACCTGCTATCCTTTTCAATACGATACACGACCAGCTATAAAAAAACTAATCAATCCAAATCAATAGGTTAATTCGTACTAAACTGGTACGTTACAGGAAAGCTCAACGCTTATTAGGAAAACGGATGAATTTACGGCTGCTTACTACCCGCGTCAGGGTATTATGGGAATCACTGTCTACCAGCTACTGGTTTATCCCTTTGCTGATGATGAGCATAAGCGTGGCGCTGTGTTATGCCTGTTTATCTGTTATCGAAAGGGCTTTTCTGCCGGATGTTTTACGACCGCTTATCCCTCTGGTTACGCAAGAAAGCGTTCAGCAGCTTCTGTCTACCGTCGCCGGCGCAATGATAACCGTAACCAGTATTGCTTTCTCTATGACCCTGGTATCGCTGACTCTGGCCTCAAATCAGTTTGGTCCGCGCTTAATTCGCAATTTTATGCAGGATCGCAATACCCAGATGGTGCTGGGTATTCTGGTCTCCACCTTTCTGTTCTGCCTGATATCCCTGCATCACCTGTCGTCGATAAACAGTAATCAGGATGCGGTTTCCATGTTAGCCGGTGCCACCGTGTTTCTGGCTCTCATCGATTGTGTCACCATCATCTATTTTATCCACCATGTGTCCCGTTCAATTCAGGCCGACCAGGTGATTGCCAATTGTGTACAACATTTCGAGAGCAATATTAATTCATTGTTGCCGGTACCTGAGTCTAACGCCTCTTTTAGGGCTATTGCCGAACAATGGGCAGCGCCACAAGGTGACTTTCTGGTGAGCGTGAAAGCGGTTCAGAACGGCTATATACAAACCATCAATTATTCAAGCTTTCTGAATCAGAGTGCCACCGAGGTAGCTGGGTGTGAGTTACATGTCCGCAGCGGCGACCATGTTTTATGTGGCGAAGCATTGTTTACCGTTCACTGCCGGCAGCCCGCCAGTGAGGCTGATTTTACCACTCTACGGCAAGCAGTGGTGCTGGGCGCTAACCGAACCCCTATTCAGGATCCTGAGTTTGCTATCAGTCAGCTGGTTGAAATTGCGCTACGCGCCTTATCACCAGGGATTAATGACCCTCATACGGCCATCACCTGCATAGATAAGCTAACCGCCATTTGTGTGCAGGTAGCCTCCCGCGAATTTCCGGCAGAAAACCTCATTCATACTTCGACGGAGGTGTGGCTGAAACGCCGCACATTTACCTTTGCCGGCGTGGTCGATAAAGCCTATAGCCAGGTCCGGCAGTCAGCTAACGACCAGATTGCAGTGTTAATCCACTTACTCAAAAGCCTCGCAAAATTACAACAATGTTGCGTTGCCGCTGAGCAAAAAACCATATCAACTCATGCCCGCAGCATCGACGAGCAAATTGCCACGTTAACCATCAGTACAAGTGATAAAAAAGCCATTGAAGAGGCTATGTTGCCGTTTGGAGCATATTAAAATGTGACTGAATCAAATAGAAAAGCCGGTAATGAATACCGGCTTAAGTTGACTAGTCGGATGTAAATTTAAGAACCCAGTTCAGCCTGGATCTGCTCGCTGCTGCTCTTTTCTGACTCAACAAACTTTGACCACTGCTGCGCCATCCCTTTGCTTGAGCTGAATTTCTCAGCTTCGGCCAGGGTATCCAGCGCCGCGGCATACTGTTTTTTGTTGTACAGCGCCATGCCTTTAATCAGGTACGGGATGCCTGGATTGCGCAGCTCACCCTTATTAAGGGCATTGTCTGCCGCTTCGATGGCGTTGTCCCAGCTTTCCATGTTCAGATAAATTTGCGCCAGTTGAGCATCCAGCTCACCGTCATCGGACAAGTCGGCTGCCTGAGCCATTACCGGTACCGCTTTTTCCTGTTCTTTAGCCAGCGTCCAGCTTTGGCCAAGGAACTTAAGGTTACGCAGATTCTTTTCCAGCACGCCATCATTTAACGCCTGTTCCATCAGACGGGCACCTTTGTAAGGCGCTTTATGATAGTAGTAAAGCTGTGCAAGGTTAAAGATATCGCCGCCATTGGTCACGTAGCCCTGCTGATAAGCCGCTTCCATGATCGCCAACTGCGTTTTCTCTTCACCCAGCTCACCGTACATACCCGCCAGTTGGATCCAGTACTTTGGCTCGTTAAACAACTTCACCATTTTTACCAGCACGTCTTTAACCTTTTCAGGCTGCTTGAGCTCGTAATAAATAGCCCGTTGTAAAATCAGCCAGCCTTCGTCCGGGATCATGCCTTCATCTTCGTGACCTTTAATGGCCTGATTGATGAATTCTGACGCCTCAGCGTACTGCTTATTCTGATAATAGGCCTGGGCTTTAATTACCAGATTCTTCGGTGGAATTTTACCGGTATTCAACGCTTCCCAACGCTCAAGATACTCAATACTCTGGCTGTAGTTACCCTGCATCAGATGTAGCTGGGCCAGACTGAACAGCGTACTCATCTCGAAGCTTTCCGGGATTGGCTGTTGCGCAACCACTTTGGCAAAGTTTTCCAGTGCTTTGTCGTACTGCTCGTCGTTGTAGTAAATAAAGCCGTAAAAGTTATACATCATGGCCAGCTCATAGCTGTTCATGGAACTGGCTTTGTCCTGAACCACATCCAGGATGTCGACCGCTTCAGCAATGTTGCCTGCATCCGCCTGTTCCTGGGCACGGGCTAACTGCTCGTAAACCTTCGAACGTAAGGCCGGCGTACGACGGGTCGGTCGTTCGCTGGCTTTTTGTTCTTCCTGGGCAACTGCAGGTACTGCCACCAGCGAACTCGCGCCAGTGAACAACAAGCCTGCCACCGCCAGTGACAACAGGGATTTAGAAAGTGTCTGTTTCATACTCACCTTACCCGTCTATCTGGAACGTAATACGGTTCTGCACACCGGAAACTTCCGCTGGCTCACCATTTACAACCCGAGGCTTATACTTAAACTTCTTCGCTGCGTCCATCGCGGCCTGTTCAAAAATGCCTTCCGGATTCGCTTCGATAACGAACACGTCTTTCACGGCACCTTGTTTGGTTACGGTGAACTCAACAATAACAAAACCTTCGATACCACGTTGCAGTGCACGACGGGGATAAACCGGCGATACCTTAACAATTGGCAGGTACTCACCATCGCCGCCTTCCAGCGCTAAACCGCCGCCTTCCAGTGCCATGCTGTCGCCCACATCTGCGGCAAAAGACATTCCGCTGCTATCAGCATCCGGACTCGGCGAGTCCATTTGCGGAGAGTCCATCGGCGGTGGCGGCTCTTCTGGCTTGGGTGGCTTACGTGGTTTACGTTCTTTCTTCTGCACCTGCTCTTCAGGTTTAATGCGCACAAAGTCTAACACGCTGCCTTTAGGCGGCTCAGTGAGTGCACTGCCGCCCATTTTGATCAGCGACTGCATCAGAAAGAACAATCCCAACGTAATCGCCAGTGATACAACAAATGCGATTAAAAATCGTGACATGGTCTATGCTCGCTTATGGCTCTTGCGCGGCGATTGACACATCGTAAACACCAGCGGCCCGGGATGCATCCATCACTTTAATTAGCGTATCCGTAGTGGCTTTCTTATCGGCCTGAATAACTACGGTGCCCTGCGGGTTTTCCGCGTGTAAACGCTCAATATTAGCCTGTACAGCACGAACATCGATACGTCGCTTGTTAATCCAGATTTCGCCTTTATCCGTGATGGCAATCAGGATGTTAGCCCGATCTTTCTTAACCGCAGTGGCGGCTTCAGGACGGTTAACGTCGATACCCGCTTCTTTCACAAAAGAGGCCGTTACGATGAAGAAGATCAACATGATAAATACAACGTCCAGCATGGGCGTCATATCAATGGTGGCTTCTTCTTCATCCACCAGGTTTTGAAAATGCTGTTTCATAATTCTTTCTTACCTTTCTAGTGGGCGACTCGCAGCGAGTCCCCCTCTCGGAATACCTTGTTAGCGCTTGACGAGTGCTTCTTCTAAGTGAGCACGTTCGGTTTTCACTTTGCGGTTCAACCAGGTTGACGCAAATACACCAGACAGTGCTCCAACCATTCCGGCCATAGTCGGAATAGTGGCTTTCGAAACACCAGACGCCATCGAACGGGCATTACCTGAACCTGAGATGGCCATAACATCAAAAACTTCGATCATTCCGGTTACCGTTCCCATCAGACCCAGGAGCGGACAAAGTGCTACCAGCGCCTGAATAATCGGGATGCTGCCATTTAAACGAATGGTCAGCGACGAAATGACTTTTGAGCGAACCTGCTCAGCGTACCAGGAAGAACGATCTTCGCGGGATTTCCACTGAGCGATTGCTTCTTTGCTTAAGCTTTTGTGCCAAATCAGCAGGTACAGAGCACGTTCGAGGATCAAGAGCCACATGACGAATATCAGCAACCCGATGACCAGGAGTACCTGGCCTCCGGTTTCTGTAAAATCACGAATTGCTTCCAGAAACTCAATCATGATGATTAGCCTTTCTCAGCGCGCTCAGCGATTACTCCGGCAGCTTGTTCCTGCAGAATGTAAACAATGTTCTTACTACGCGTATTCAGCATCGCGTACAGTAAGGTAGTCGGGATAGCTACTACCAGACCCAGTACCGTTGTTACCAGGGCAGTTGAGATACCACCAGCCATCAGTTTCGGGTCACCGGTACCAAACAGGGTAATCGCCTGGAAGGTGTTGATCATACCGGTAACGGTACCTAACAGACCCATCAGCGGTGCCACAACCGAGATAATCTTGATGATGGTCAGGTTACGGCCCAGCTTAGGTACTTCCGCCAGAATGGCTTCAGTTAAGTGCAGTTCCAGTGCTTCAGTGTCGGCATTAGGATGCTCATCACGAACTTTCAGTACACGGCCCAGCGGGTTGGTAGATTTCACTTCTTTTGACTTCAGCTGACGGTTTACCTTGGTACGAATGATAGTCAGGGTAAACAGACGCTCAATCGACAGTAACAGACCAAAGGCACCTACGATAAGAATGATGTAACCAACCACACCACCCTGCTCTACACGTTCCTGCAGATTAGGCGCTTGTACCAGCAGGCCAAGGATTGAACCACCAGTCGGGTCGATACCAAACTTAACCAGTTCGCCATTCGAAGCCTGCAGCTCAGCAGCTGACTCACCGTAACGACCAGCAGGCTGACGGATAAGCTCGGCAACAGTGCCAGTCAGGCCGTTGTAATCGAGGTATTTGCCATCTGAGACCAGCGCAAACGGACCAACACGAACCACTTCTTTAGACACTTTCGCGCCACCGGCTTCAACAACGTCGGTAGTGAACTTGGTGACTTTGCCTGATTGGGTCATTTCGCGCTGAATTTCATACCAGACCTGTTCGATTTCATCGATAGAGGCCAGTTTTGAGCTTGAGCCCATGTCCTGAGCAAGCTGGTCTAAGAACGCAGCACGGCCCGGGATTTCAGCAGAGACCACTGAGTTATAAAATTTGTTCTTCGTGTCGCCAGCAACCTGTTGCAACACACCAAATAACTCTTTTAATGAACCTAAACGGTTGGTCAGCGCTTCATTTAAGTCTGCCAGTTTAAATTCGTTTTCTTCAAAGGTGGTTTCGAGCTGCTCTGACGTCGCCAGCGTGCGATCGCGCAGCTGTGCAGTTTCACGCAGAATGCGGTCCTGCTCTGCTCGTTGCGCCATAAACTCTTGCTCACGCTGTTTGTTTTGCTCAGTTTGCGCGAACTTACCTTCTTCCAGCTGCTTTAATAAAGCATCTAAATCTAATGCACGGTCATCCTGTGCGACAGCGCTTACGCTGATGCTCGCAGCAACCAGACCAAATACGATATTCTTAAACGATTTCAACATCATCTTCGTCCTCTTAGTCTGTAATCGCTACAGGCAGCATTAACAGATCAGGCGCAAGTTGCTTCTTGGCCATGCGTAATGCTTTAGTGATTTGCGTACGGTAAGAGCTGTCTAACTCTTCCCATTGACGAGTTTGCTTATTCCACACTCCCTGCGTGCTGGCGTCGCGAGTCTGATAAATCAGCGCAGTACGACCAAGACGTAAAAACTCAACGTCACGTTCCTGACCGTCAATGTTGTGAATACCGGTGTAAGCTTCCATGGTGCGACCGTAGTCCATCTCAACCTGGTAAGCTTCCATTACACGGCGGAATTTCTCAGATGATGCAACGTCAGCGCGGTCCATCATGCTTTTCAGGTTCGCAATGCGGTCTGCGCGTTCCTGAGGCAGGAAAGGCACGTCCAGAGCGATAAACTGCTCCAGGCCGTCAATCATGCGAATCATCAGCGGGGTAATTTGACGTTCAATAACAGAAACTTCGTCAATCGCTGCATTCAAATCAGCCATTTCCTGTTCCTGGTTAGCAATTTGCTTTTGCAGTTGCTGATTGTAGATATTTAAACCTTCAATCTCTTTGTTCAGT
>JAYZXK010000237.1:0-5236 GCA_036141415.1 Pseudomonadota bacterium | reverse complement strand
GGTAAAAGAGCCACAGCCACAGGAATGTAAGCAACTGAGCCGTGGTCAGACACTTTATACCTACTTGCACCTGGCACCCGATCCAACTCAGACTGAGTTACTGATTGAATCCGGCGCTACCTGTATCGCGTATGAAACGGTTACCGATACACGTGGTGGCTTGCCATTACTGGCACCAATGAGTGAAGTGGCTGGCCGCATGTCGGTTCAGGCCGGTGCGCATTATCTTGAAAAAGCGCACGGCGGCAGCGGCACCCTGCTTGGTGGCGTACCTGGTGTTGCACCGGGTAAGGTGCTGGTTATTGGTGGCGGTGTGGTTGGTACACAGGCTGCTAAAATGGCATTAGGCCTTGGCGCCGATGTAACTATTCTGGACCGTTCACTTCCTCGTTTACGCCAGTTAGACGATATCTTTAACGGTCAGGTAAAAACCGTGTTCTCAACGGTTGATGCTATTGAGCATTATTCAGCGTCTGCTGATTTGGTGGTTGGTGCGGTACTTATCCCGGGTGCAGCAGCGCCAAAACTACTCAACGAACAACATATTGCCAATATGAAAAAAGGCTCTGTAGTTGTAGACGTGGCTATCGACCAGGGTGGTTGTTTTGCCACCTCAAAAGCTACCACTCACCAGGATCCGGTTTATATCGTCGACGGCGTGGTTCACTACTGTGTGGCGAACATGCCTGGCGGCGTGGCCCGTACCTCTACCATGGCACTGAACAATGCAACATTGCCATTTGGCTTGGCGCTGGCCAACAAAGGACCTAAACAAGCCATGATGGAAGATATCCACCTGTTGAACGGCCTGAATGTTCACGAAGGTAAAGTCACCTATAAAGCAGTTGTTGAAGCTTTGGGTGATCAACTGGGTATTCAGTACACCCCTGCTATGGATGCACTGGCTTAAGTCACTAAATTTATGGGGTCAGGAGTTCAAGGGGTCAGAGTAAGCTAACTCTGACCCCTTGAACTCTGACCTCTTTATTTTTTATTTCATCGGTTTAAGCTAGACTTTGATTTACCGACTGCAAAGCAGCTAATGGGTTTTCGGCCTGGGTAATTGGCCGGCCCATTACCAGGTAGCTTACACCGGCGTCGATGGCATCGACCGGTGTCATCACCCTTTTCTGATCGCCCACATCTGCCCCGGCAGGACGAATTCCAGGTGTGACTAACAGAAACTCGTCATTATGTGTTTCGCGTAACGTTACAGCTTCTTTAGCAGAGCAAACAACACCATCCAGGCCACTGTCTGCGGTTAACTGCGCAAGCTTTTTAACCTGCTCGGCTGGTGACACCTCTGGCACCACATCATTCAGTTGCGCCTGATCCATACTGGTAAGCACCGTTACCGCAATCAGCTTGGTTTGCGGATGAGAAGAGCCGGCAATAGCATTTTTAGCCGCTTTCATCATTTCCATTCCGCCACTGGCGTGAACGTTTACCATCCACACGCCCATTTCTGCTGCCGCTTTACAAGCTTTGGCTACGGTGTTGGGAATATCATGAAATTTTAAATCCAGAAAAATATCAAACCCTTTGGCGATGAGCGATTTTACAAACTCAGGCCCGAACAGGGTAAACATCTCTTTGCCGACTTTAAGCTTACAGGCAGCAGGATCCAGTTGGTCTACCAGGGCCATAGCCTTATCAGCATCATCGAAATCCAATGCGACTATTACACGGGCTTGTTGGTTCATTCTCTTTACTCTCCGTCTAGACCTCTAATGGGGTTAACAACCCCCCACTTTTTACAGGATGGGCACAGCCAATACAGTTTACGACCAGAAAAGCCGCAGCTTTTACAACGGTATCTTGGTCGCTGTTCAATTTGTTTGGCAACCAGTTGTCTTAACTGCTGGTAAGTCGCCTTGGCATTGGCATCATCACTTAACTCACAGTACAACTGCATCAGGCGATGAAAACCACGCATAGTAGGCGTTTTTTGCAATTGTTCAAATAAATAATCGGCGGCGTGTTGTACTTCCCCTTTATTGGAAAACACATCCACCATAGCCAGGTACAAGGTGGCACTTTGCACCCAGTTATCATTTAACAGTTGTTCGAATTTCTGCCAGTCACCGGTCTCACTGGCAATTTGCTCGAGTAGCGGTACCGCTTCGATAAACCAGTTCTTATCGCGATTGGCGACCTGCACCAGGTATTCACCAGCCTCTTTTAAGCGTCCCTGGTCAAAAGTGACTTCACCCAACATTAACCAGGGTCTGACGGCCTGTTCATCTACATTTACCGCCTTTTGTAACGCCTTAAGCGCAGCGGGAATATCTTCATTATCCAGCTCGAGCTGTGCTTGTTCACAATAGAAATGGGCCAGCTTGCTACGAATGCTGTCGTTCTCGGCCAGCATTTTTTCAGCCAGCTCGATAGCACGGCCCCACTCTTTGGTAGTTTGATAAATGGCAAACAGCTGCTGCTGAGCAAACTCAAAATGCTTGTCGGAATTTAGCAAACTAACAAACGCGCCTTCTGCACGCTCAAGAAAGCCCGCCTGCATATAGTCCCTGCCCAGCTCTTTAAGCGCCAGTTCGCGCTGGGTAGACTGGATTTCATCGCGGCTTACCAGGTTCTGGTGAACGCGGATGGCGCGGTCTATTTCGCCGCGCTGACGGTAAAAGTTGCCCATGGCGATATGGGTTTCCACCGTATCGCTGTTGACGTTGATCATTTTAATCAACGTGTCTACAGCCCGGTCAGGCTGATCAGAAAGCAGGAAATTTAAACCACGAAAATAATGTTTGGAAAGAATACTGGATTGTTTACGCTGCGCCTGGCGAACGCTGTTGCGGCCCATTATGTAACCATAACCGGCTGCTACTGGCAGCAGTAAAAATAACAGCTCCAGCATAGGCTTATTCTTTCTGCAGCTTGTTAAGCTTAGCCTGTGCCCGCATGAGCTTAACTCTGAGCGTAAGCCAACTGCTCAGAATAGCCAGAACGCCAACGACAACGCCTAGTCCTAATGCAATAGCAATCAGAGTGGCGACCGTCATATCAGCCTTAGCAATCAGGTAATTTACTGATATTACAGCATCATTTTGAGAACCAACGGCAATCGCCAGTACCAGAATCGCAATAATGCAGAGTAAAAATGCCAAGCCTTTCAAGTGCGTGATCCTAAATGAAGTAATTAAAATCAGGATAACAAAATGTGGATAGTGTTACAGCATTCACATACAAAAAAAGCACTGATAACAGTGCTTTTTATTTCTATCTGTGCAGATAATAATCAGGCGATTGATTCATTCACCCGGTCACGTAACTCTTTGCCAGGCTTAAAGTGCGGAACGTATTTACCGTCCAACTCCACCGTTTCGCCGGTTTTAGGGTTACGACCCACGCGAGGCGCGCGATAATGCAACGAAAAACTACCAAATCCGCGGATTTCGATACGGTCACCTTTTTGTAAGGTTTGCGCCATCTGCTCCAACATTTCTTTGATAGCTGTTTCTAATTCTTTTGCCGGGATATGGCGTGCCTGATCAGCGAGCCGCTCAATTAATTCAGACTTGGTCATGTGTAAACCTCTTTGTCATTCAATCCATCAAACAGCTACATCAACAGGTATACGGCATTTACCGTATACCTGATGTATCAAAAAGCTTATTCGCCTTTTGCTGCTTTGAAAGCTTCAGCCATCGCGTTAGCAAAACCACCATCATCCTGTTGGTTTACTTTCTCAATCGCTTCTTTCTCGTCAGCCTGGTCTTTCGCTTTAACAGACAGGTTTACGATGCGGTTCTTACGGTCAACACCGGTGTACTTCGCTTCGATGCTGTCGCCAACGTTAGCAACTTCAGACGCATCTTCGATACGGTCGCGAGAAAGATCAGCTACACGGATGTAACCGTCAACTTCTTCAGCCAGGTTTACAGTAACGCCTTTGGCATCAACTGATGTAACTGTACCAGTAACGATAGCACCTTTCTTGGTATCTGTCAGATACTTGTTGAACGGATCTTCTTCAATTTGCTTAACGCCTAAAGAAATACGCTCACGCTCTGGGTCGACTTGCAGAACAACCGCTGAGATCTCGTCGCCTTTCTTATAATCACGAACGGCGTCTTCACCAGACTTGTTCCATGAAATGTCAGACAGGTGAACCAGACCGTCGATGCCGCCGTCAAGGCCGATGAAGATACCAAAGTCAGTGATTGACTTGATCTTACCAGACACTTTGTCACCTTTTTCGTGTGACTTAGCGAAAGTTTCCCAAGGGTTATCGATGCACTGCTTAAGACCCAGAGAAATACGACGACGTTCTTCGTCGATTTCCAGAACCATAACTTCAACAGAATCGCCCAGGTTAACAACCTTAGATGGGTGGATGTTTTTGTTAGTCCAATCCATTTCAGAAACGTGAACCAGACCTTCAACACCGTCTTCGATCTCTACGAAACAACCGTAGTCAGTCAGGTTAGTTACCTGGCCAGTGATCTTAGTGCCTTCTGGGTAACGCTGTGCAATTTCTTGCCATGGATCGTTGCCCATCTGTTTCATGCCCAGAGATACACGTTGCTTTTCTTTGTCGAACTTAAGCACTTTAACGTTGATTTCGTCACCAACATTTACGATTTCGCTTGGGTGCTTAACGCGCTTCCAGGCCATGTCAGTGATGTGCAGCAGGCCGTCAACACCGCCCAGATCTACGAACGCACCGTAGTCTGTCAGGTTCTTAACGATACCTTTAACTTCGTGACCTTCTTCCAGGTTGGCCAGCAGCGTTTCACGCTCTGCACTGCTTTCTGCTTCGATAACAGCACGACGAGAAACAACAACGTTGTTACGCTTGGCGTCTAACTTGATTACTTTAAACTCAAGTTCTTTGCCTTCCAGGTGAGTGGTGTCGCGTACAGGGCGAACGTCAACCAGTGAACCTGGCAGGAATGCGCGAACACTGTTAACTTCAACAGTGAAACCGCCTTTAACTTTACCGTTGATAACGCCTTTGATAGTGGCTTTATCGTCGTAAGCTTTTTCCAGCTCAACCCACGCTTCGTGACGCTTAGCTTTTTCACGAGACAGGATAGTTTCACCAAAGCCGTCTTCTACAGCGTCTAACGCTACGTCGACTTCGTCACCGATTGCGATTTCTAATTCGCCTTCGGCATTTTTAAATTGTTCAGCTGGGATAGCACTTTCTGATTTGAGACCTGCGTCAACAAGAACGATGTCTTTATCAATTGAAACTACAGTACCCTTTACAATTGAACCT